>JAFUQY010000122.1 GCA_017472105.1 Clostridia bacterium
CTGCGAAGGCTACCTGTTCCGTTCCAGCGGCTACACCGTGAAGTTCCCCGGCTACATGGCGCTGTATGAGGAATCCACCGATGACGCCGCGGCAAACGACGAAAAGAACACCCGTCTGCCCAATCTCATGGAAAACGAAATGCTCCCGGCGGAATCCGTCAAGCCGACCCAGCACTTCACCGAACCTCCGGCAAGATACCCGAAGCGTCCATGGTCAAGCTGCTCGAAGAAAAGGGAATCGGCCGTCCTTCCACCTATGCAGCGATCGTTCAGCTCATCATCACCCGCGGCTACGTGAAGCGCGAAGGCAAGTCCCTCGTTCCCACACCGCTGGGAGAAGTCACGAACAAGATCATCTGCGACAACTTTCCGGACATCGTGGACATCAAGTTCACGGCATACATGGAAGAGCAGCTGGACGATATCGAAACCGGCAAGGCTACGATGCTCCAGACGCTCAACCACTTCTACACCGGTTTTGCAAAGGAGCTGGAAGCCGCTCTCGCAAACGTGTCCGCGAACGAGATTGAGGTGCCTGTTGAGGAAACCGACATCATCTGCGAACACTGCGGCAGCCGCATGATCGTCAAGAACGGCAGATTCGGCAAGTTTGCGGCATGTCCCAACTATCCGTCCTGCAAGAACACCAAGCCGCTCGCGAAAACCGGCGAAGGTCTGGTCGAAAAGAAGGCGGAAATCGCACCCATGAAGTGTGAGCTGTGCGGCTCCGACATGATTCTCAGAACCGGACGCTACGGCAGCTTCTATGCGTGCAGTAAATATCCCGAATGCAAATTCACCAAGCAGAAGGTTCGTTCCCTCGGCGTACCCTGTCCCGACTGCGGTTCCGATATCGTGACCAAGTACGGCAAGAACAAGACGGTGTTTTACAGCTGTTCCAAATATCCCGAGTGCAAGTTCTCCTCCTGGGATATGCCCACGAACGACAAGTGCCCGGACTGCGGCGGCATGCTGTATCACAAAAAGGGCAAGAATCTCATGATCTGCAAGAACGAAGCCTGCGGCTACAAGGAAGAAATCAAGGAAACGGAAAGTGCCGAGCTTCCCATGGATGAGGAATAATCCCGATGACAAAGGAAATCAATATATACGGCGCAGGTCTTGCCGGAAGTGAAGCGGCGTGGCAGGCGGCAAAGCTGGGCGTTCACGTAAAACTCTACGAAATGAAGCCCGCGAAGAAGACGCCCGCCCACCATTCCGACGGCTTTGCGGAGCTTGTCTGTTCCAACTCCCTGCGCTCCGCCGAAATCACCAACGGTTCGGGGCTCCTCAAGGAAGAGCTTCACCGGATGGGCTCGGTCATCATGGATGCCGCTCTCGCTACCCGTGTGGCAGCAGGCGGTGCTCTTGCCGTTGACCGGAACCTCTTCTCCGAATACGTCACCGAAAAGATCAACTCCTGCGAAAACATCGAAGTGATCGGACGGGAAATGACGGAGATTCCGGAGGATGAGATCACCGTAATCGCAACGGGGCCCCTGACCTCCGACGTGCTGGCGCAGAAAATCCAGCAGATGATCGGCGGCAACAGCCTGTATTTCTACGACGCGGCGGCTCCGATTGTGGATTTTGAATCCATCGATATGCAGAAGGCGTTCTATGCCACCAGATACGACAAGGGAACGCCCGACTACATCAACTGCCCCATGACGGAGGAAGAATACAAGGCGTTCTATCAGGCGCTCATCACCGCGGAAGAAGCACAGCTCCACGATTTCGAGAAGGGCGCGTCTCTCAAGGTATTTGAAGGATGTATGCCCGTGGAAATTATGGCAAGACGCGGCGAAGATACCCTCCGGTTCGGCCCGATGAAGCCCGTCGGCATCCGTCATCCCGAAACCGGCGAGGAATTCTACGCCATCGTTCAGCTCAGACGCGAAAACGAGGACTGCACCATGTTCAACCTCGTCGGATTCCAGACGCATCTGACCTGGGGCGAGCAGAAACGTGTGTTCCGCATGATTCCCGGACTGGAAAACGCGGAATTCCTGCGCTACGGCGTGATGCACCGGAACACCTTCCTCAACTCTCCCGATCTGCTCGACGCGGATTACTCCCTCAGACAGAATCCGAACATCTTCTTCGCAGGACAGATGACCGGTGTGGAAGGATACATCGAATCCGCGGCGTCCGGTTTTGTTGCCGGCGTCAATGCCGCACTCCGCGCAATGGACAAGCCCGCATACCTCTTCCCGCGCGAAATGATGACCGGTGCGATGGCGCATTACATCTCCCACGGCGACAAGACCACCTTCCAGCCCATGAACGCCAACTTCGGAGTCATTCCCCAGCTCGGCTTCAAGGTCAAGGGCGGCAAAAAATACCGCAACGAAGCCATGGCGAACCGTGCGCTCGAGACAGCGGATCAGGTAAAAGAGATTCTCGTAACCCTTTAATTTGGAGAAAAACATGAAGATTATCATAGACGCAATGGGCGGTGACAACGCACCCGGCGAGATCGTCAAAGGCGCGGCGCTTGCTTCCCAGAAATACCAGTCCGATCTGGTGCTGGTCGGCGACAAGGCAAAGATCGAAGGAATTCTGAAAAACGAGACGTACAACAAGGCTAAGATTGAGATCGTACATACCGATGAGGTTGTCACCATGGAAGACGATCCGCTGAGCGTTGTCCGTGCCAAGAAGAACTCCTCCATGGGTACCGGTCTCCAGCTTCTCAAGGCAGACGGCGACGCGTTCATTTCCGCCGGCAATACCGGTGCGCTCCACGTCGGCTCGTCCCTCATCATCCGCAGTCTCAAGGGTGTACAGCGCGCGGCAATCGCGACCATCATCCCGTTCCGCCGTCCCATTCTCATGATGGACTCCGGTGCGAACGTCAATGTCACCGCGGATTATCTGGTGCAGTGGGCGATGATGGGTTCCATCTACATGAAAAACGTCTTTGGCGTGGACATGCCCGAGGTCGGTCTGCTCAACAATGGCGCCGAGGAACACAAGGGAACCCAGATCCAGATCGACGCATATGCGAAGCTGAAAAACGGATCCGGCGTGAAATTCATCGGCAACGTCGAAGGCAAGGAACTCCCGTTTGACAGATGCGATGTCCTCGTCACCGACGGCTTCACCGGAAACGTCACCCTCAAGCTCATCGAAGGCATGGCAAAGTTCATGTTTTCCGAGCTCAAGGGCATGTACACCAAAAATACCGCGACGAAGATGTCCTATCTGATTATGAAGGATCAGCTCAAGGGACTGAAAAACAGCTTTGACGCATCCGAATACGGCGGGGCACCTCTTCTCGGTTTGCAGAAACCGGTCATCAAGGCTCACGGAAGCTCCGATGCAAAGGCGATTTACAACGCAGTCCGTCAGGCAGAAGCGTTCATCGATACCGGCGTGATCGGAAAAATCGGCACCGCCATGATCGATTACAGCAAAAAACAGGCAGAAGCCCGCGCAAAAGAAGCAGCAGACGCAAAGGAAACGGATAAATGAGATTTGAACAGAAACCGCTGAACGAGCTGGAAGAGCGGATCGGCTACACCTTCCGGGACAAGTCCATCGTCACCGAAGCCCTGACCCATTCTTCCTATTACAACGAAATGAAGGCGAAGGGCGTGAAAATCACGTTCAACGAGCGGCTGGAATTTCTCGGCGACTCCGTGCTTTCCATCGTTGTCAGCTCCTATCTTTTTGAAAAATACAGAAACAAGCAGGAAGGCGACCTGACCAAAATCCGCGCGTCCGTGGTGTGTGAAAAGGCACTGTCCAAGTTCGCGGCGGAGATTGAGCTGGGCGAATACATGTACCTCGGTCACGGCGAGATCAAGGGCAACGGCAGAAACCGTCCCTCCATCACCGCCGACGCGTTTGAAGCTCTGCTGGCAGCCATTTATCTGGATTCCGGCGAGACTTTTGACGTGGTAAGCCGGTTCGTGCTTCCTTTTATTGAAAAAGAAATCGTCCACATCTCCGAAACCGGCGTGTTCATCGACTACAAAACCGCGCTCCAGCAGATTGTTCAGCAGGCAAGCGGCGAGAGACTGGAATACGCTGTCACTGGCGAGAGCGGCCCCGATCACGACAAGCATTTCGAGGTCGAAGCGCGGCTCAACAGCAACGTCATCGGACGGGGCAAGGGCAAAACCAAGCGTGCGGCGGAACAGTTGGCGGCAAAGGAAGCCCTGATCCTCTTCGGCGAGGTTCACGAAGAATAACTGCGGATGAAAAGCACTCACGTAAATATACCGGTGTTCATCCCCCATCTCGGATGTCCGAATCTATGTGTGTTCTGTAACCAGCGCGCCATATCGGGCGTCCGTTCTTTTGTTCCGGAGACAGCGCGGCAGGAGATCGAAACGGTGCTGGAAACCGTCAGACACCGGAATGTCACGGCGGAGATTGCGTATTTCGGTGGCTCCTTCACGGGGATAGAGCGGGAACTCATGATATCCCTGCTCGATCTTGCCGAAACCTATGTGAAATCCGGGGACGTGACCGGCATCCGCTTCTCCACAAGACCGGATTATATCGACGACGAAATCATCGGGATTCTGCAAAACTACACGATTTCCGCAGCCGAGCTCGGGATTCAGTCCATGTCCGACAGGGTTCTCGCGCTCTCAAAACGCGGACATACGGCGGCGCAGTCGGAAAAGGCGGTCACGATGCTGAAGGATGCCGGATTTGACGTTGTCGGACAGATGATGGTCGGACTTCCCGGAGCTGAGCCGGAGGACGAAATTTTCACCGCGCAGAGAATCTGTGAGCTCGGATGCATGGCGGCACGGATCTACCCGACGGTGGTATTCCGCGAAACGGAGCTGTGCGCGATGACGGAGAGGGAAGAGTACCGCCCGCTGGATACCCAGGACGCTGTGATGCGCTCTGCGGATGTGCTTGAGGTATTTCTCAGAAACCGCGTTGACTGCATCCGCATCGGACTGTGCGACAGCGAGAATCTCCACGGCAGTGAATACGCGGCAGGCCCGAATCATCCGTCCCTCGGCGAGCTGATCGAAGGGGAAATTTACTTCCGCCGGATTACCGCTGCGCTGGAGGAATGCGAAAAAATCCCGGATCCCTGCACGGTGTATGTCCCGCAGGGTGAGATTTCCAAGGCGGTCGGACAGAACAAGCGGAACAAAATAAGAATAGAATATAAATATAATGTAAAAAAAGTGAAATTCATTGAAAAATCCTCTCTGGAGCGGTATAATATACTATTATGATGCCCGCAGAGTCGGGATTTTTCGCTGTTCATTCAGCAGACTTTTGAATTCGGAAACAATCAACATGACCATACATAACTGCATCACGGGAGGGAAAACAGCGTGTATCTGAAATCACTGGAGCTGCACGGCTTCAAATCCTTCCCTGACCGTACCGTACTCCGCTTCAACCGGGGCGCGACGATGATCGTGGGACCCAACGGGAGCGGCAAATCCAATATCACCGACGCCATGCGGTGGGTTCTCGGCGAGCTGTCGACCAAAAACATCCGCGGCAGCAAGATGGAGGACGTCATTTTCGCCGGAGCAAGTGACCGCAAGCCCATGAGCTTCGCCGAGGTCTCCGTGACCTTCGACGACAGCGAGGAACCGCGATCCCTCCAGTCCCCGTATGACGAAGTCACCGTAACCCGGCGTTACTACCGCAGCGGCGACAGCGAATACTTCATCAACCGGAAAAAATGCCGCCTCAAGGACATCTACGAGCTGTTCATGAACACCGGTATCGGACGCGAAGGCTACTCCATCATCGGACAGGGCAGAATCGCCGAAATCATCTCGAAAAAGAGCGATGAACGCCGCGGCGTTTTTGAAGAAAGTGCCGGCATCGCGCGCTTCCGCTACAAGAAAACCGAATCGGAAAAGAAGCTCGCGGAAACCGAAGCAAACATGGAACGCGTCAGCGACATCGAGCATGAGCTGTCCGTGCGCATCGGGCCCCTCGAAAAAGACGCGGCAAAGGCACGGCAGTATCTTGAACTCTACGGCGAGAAGAAGAAAAACGATGTTTCGCTGTGGCTGTACGACTCCGAGCGTCTGAAAGCGGCTGTGGAAAAAGCGGAAGGCGACACGAAACTCTCCGCGCACGAGCTTGAGATGGCGGAGGACTCCATCAAGCTCACGTCCGCGCAGATCGAGCGGCTGTACGAGCAGTCCCACAGCAACAAGGAGGCATCGCGCCGCAACTACGAGGAAACCACTGCCGCGACCAAACGCATGACCGATGCGGAATCGGAAGCCAAACTCCTAGCGAAGGAGCGAATCCACGCCGAATCCACGCTCACAACGGAAAAAACGCTCACCGACGCTGCCGTGAAAGCTGCTGCTGCCGAAGAGGATCGCATCCGTACCCTCAACGAGCGCTGCGGAACCATCACCGGCATGTGGAACGAGGCGAAAACGAAATACGACGCATGTACCGCACGACTGACGGAGCTGGATGAACGAATCCGCGGCTTCACCGATCAGCTGGATGCACTTCTCCGCGATCAGAAAACGGCGGAAAACGACATGACCGAGCTGCGCGTGCGCCTGAACGTCCTCGAAAACAGCATCGCAAGCCAGAAAAAACGGACGGAATCCATCCAGTCCGACATTCATAAATACGAAGAAGAAATCGCCGCACTCGACAAAACCGCCGAGGACGCAAACCGTCAGATCGGCGAATACAAAAAGGTTCTCGCTGAGATTGACGCCGAAATTGCCGTACATGCGAAGAATTCGTCCGCTCAGCGGGAAGCGTTCGCGCAGATTGACAGAAAACAGCGTCAGAAGCAGGCCGAGCTTGACTCCCTTGACAGCCGTATCGCCGCGATGACCCGCATGCAGGAGCACTTCGACGGCTATAATAACAGCATCAAGCACATCATGAACGAGTCGAAGTCCGGCAGACTGAACGGCATCCGCGGGCCGCTTTCCTACCTCATCAAGGTTGAGCCGCAGTACATCGTGGCAATCGAGACGACCCGCGGCGCGGCTTTGCAGAACATTGTCACCGAGGACGAGCCGTCCACGAAGCGTGCGATTGAATCCCTCAAGCGCAACAACGCCGGACGTGCCACCTTCTATCCGATGACCACCGTCCGCGCACAGGAACGCGGCAGGGATTATGACGGACTGGAGAGGACTGCCGGCTTTGTAGGATGGGCGGATGAGCTCGTATCCTGCGATCCGCAGTACCGGAATATCGTGAAATCCCTCCTCGCAAGAGTGGCGGTTTACACCAATATCGACACCGCATCCGATGCGGCAAGAGCGCGCGGGTGGCGGATCCGCTGTGTGACCCTCGACGGTCAGCAGATCAACGCGGGCGGTTCCTTCACCGGCGGTCAGACCAAGCGGGACAGCGGCATGCTCTCGAGAAACGCGCAGATCGACTCCCTCACGGCGGAAAGAGAAACCGCATCCGGTGAAATGGAGGAAATCCGGCTCATGTCCCGTGAAGTTTCCGGAAAGATCGCGGCGGAAGAAATGGAAATCTCCAAGCTCGAGGAACGGAGAGGTCTGATCGATGCTCTCGTGAGCGCGGAAAACAAGAATTTCAGCGACACCGACGGACGACGGAAAGCTCTGACCGATCTTCTTGCCGGAATGCTCGCCGACAGCAGAAGTCTCGACGAAACCAGCAGGGGACACGCGGACGACCTGAAGAAAATGAAGCAGGCA
>JAFUQY010000123.1 GCA_017472105.1 Clostridia bacterium
ACAATGGCTGAACAACTTTGCAAAAAGAACATTTTGATTATGTGGAGTTGTTTGCTTGAAAATGCCCGAAAAACCGGGCATTTTTCGATGTCACTTCACATTTTACTGGACTCCACATTACAAATCTTATGTTGTGATCCACATAACATCTGCAACGACGAAGGCAAGCTGATCGGTCTGCCGTGGAACCGTCCGCTGTTCGATGATGACGGGCATATCTGCGATGTCATCGCCGGTACGTTTCTCGTGGTCGGGCTGTCCGAAGACGATTTCGATTCCCTGACTGACGGGCAGATCGATAAATTCACGGAGGTGTTCCGCCAATATTTCTGATCAGGCACATGGAAATCTTCCGGGAGCTATTTCATGATTTCTCGAAAGGTAATTTCCATTGAAAAAGATTACAATATATCCGTAAATACAGCATGGGAGGTGCCGATATGTCAGAAATTTCGGATTTTGCCGACATCTATCAGGAAATCGCCAGAAAGACCAGCCCCGAAACCGCGGTTGAAATCCACCGGCTGTTCAAAGGGCAGCAGATCCTATTTCCGCAGAAGCTGTACAGTAAGGAATACATATACCACTACATCCGGCAGCACTACAACGGCAGGAATGTCCGTGAGCTGTCCGTGATGTTCGGGTATTCCGACCGGAGAGTACGGCAGATCATCAAGAGCATCTTTTGCGGGTGAACCTGCTTGACGGCAAAGCAAAAAGCACAGGAACAACGCAAAATTGCTCCTGTACTTTTTTTGTATGGTTTCGCTTGATTCAGGTTCAGCCGATTCGTACCGTCGCCATCGCAAACGGATCGAGAGTGAGTGTGATGCTTCTGCCGTTCACCTTGCAGGGGGCGAGAATATGGCGTTCGGTGATATCGACGATTTCCGCATGCGCGGGTTCGGGAAGCAGATCGGAGAGCGTGAGGGTGATTTCTCCGCCGACGCCTGCGTAATCGGAGAGACGGATGATATAACCGCCGTCCTCACCGTTCTTCACGCCGGAAATCATGACGGAATCGCGGTTTTCGTCAGCCACACGGACAAGGGAGCCGCACATGGGAAGCGTACCGCCTTCTTGCCGGATGCCTGCGTTGAATGCGACGGGATGCACGTATTCCACAGCCAGCCGCTTCTGCTCTTCCTGCGCGCACACACCGACGCCGATGTTGATGTGATGGATGCACCGCTCGGGCTTGTAGTCCGGGTCGAAGGATGCGCGGATGAGCGTGACGGCACCTGCATTTTCGTGACCGCGGAAACCGTACTTGGTATCGGTGACGAGGAACGCGGAATTGCCGCCGCCCGCATTGTTGATCCGCATGAAGCTGTTGCCGGGAACATCGTGCGGGATATCTTCCCGGTCGATGAAGCCGAAGGGGATGTCGTATCTGTAATTCTCTGCGGTATAAGCAACGGGCAGATAGAAGTTGAGCTGAGGGATGTAGCTGCCGGTGCCGAGCTCGTTCCAGTCAACGTCAATGTGGAAATTGATGATCCGGGATTCGCCGCGGAGTTCCGCTGTGACGGTGAGAATATTGGAGGCAAACTTGATTTCGTAAACGAGATAACGACGCATGCCGGTGACTCTGTAATCCTTGAGCCGGACTTCGCGGTCGGCTGCATTGAGGTCTTCCACGCTCATGTACGGGCCGACTCTCCATGACGTCATGCCGTAGCGCGGGTTTTCCTTGATGTAGCGGAAGATCGCGGAAGGCTTGTCGGGTGTGACGATCTTTTCGCCGGTCTCCTTGTCAGTCAGCTCAACCATCGCCAGCGTGCAGGGATCGAATACCGCTTTGATTTTTTTGTTTTCGAGAACACAGGGCGTATCGCCGTAGGTATCGCGCCATCCGCCGACCGTAGCCGACGCAATGCTTCCGATACCGGTGTATTCCTTCAGACTGAGGATGTACGTGGAATAGCCGAATGCGGTAACCTTTGCCTGAATCAGGAACTTGACGAACCAGTGACCCCAGTATCCGCTGCCGCTGTTCAGAATTTCGTGGGGAATCACATTGCCGCAGGCATCGGTGAACTGCGCGAGAGAAAGGTCGTATTTATAGTCCCATACGGTGATTTCAACGGCTTCTTCCCTGTCGTACATGGTGCTGTTGAAGAGGTGGATCACACGGTTACCGGGAAGTTTTCACGAACTTTGTTGATTTCATCAAAGAACTTGTGGAAGGTGCCGAATGCAAGGGTCGGGTACAGCGGGAAGGTCATGTCGTCCAGAAGACGCTCGATGTCATTTCTGGTAGGTCCGCCGCCGTGGTCACCTACGCCGTAGACAAACAGATTCACGTCCGTTTTGTTCTTCTGACAGTAGAGGGGCGTATCGATGAACTCACAGACGCCGATGGAGCCGTTGTAACTCTTGTTGTCGCGGTAAACAAGAACTTCTTTGCCGGACTTTGCTCTCCAGCGGTAGATGTCAGCCTGATCGTCGTTGGCTCTCATGTGATAGTAGTAGTCAACGCCGCCGTTCCGGTCGATTTCGGGGCAGTTCCAGTTGTGTCCGAAGGTATCGGGCGAAAAGTCAATGCGGATGGAATCGGGATCAATGTCGAACAGATCACCGAGATACCGCTTGGTATAGAGAATATGGCGCGAGAGGGATTCGCCGTTGGGCATATTCTTGTCAGTTTCGGTCCATGCCGATGCGGAAATCTCCCATCTTCCCTCGTGGATGCGCGCCTTGATTTCGTCGATCATTTCGGGCGCGAACTTTTCAATGATCCGGGCGGTGTTCACTTCTTATTATTTATAAATATACCCTGCCGCAAAGTCAAGACAAATCTTGCCGGACTGCAAAGTTTCCGCATATATGGAAAAAACTGCCGCATCCCAGGAAATTCCCATGACACAGCAGTTTTGCGTTTGGGTCACTGATCTCGGAACTTTGCCCAGCGGCGGATGCAGAGAGCACAGACCGCAGTGCCGAGTCCGGCGATGACTGCCCACGAAACGATGATGAAATACCATCCGAAGGCTTCGGACAAATGCGCAAATCCGTAGGTGGACAGCGCGCTTCCGACATAGGTGCAGGCATTGAGCGCACCGGATATGGTGGACACCCTGCCGTACCGCTTGAAGTGAACGGGCAGACGGCTGATGAGCATCAGGTTGACGCCGTGCATCGCTCCGGTGATGATTGCCATCATGAGCGCGGAGAGAAGCATGCTTGACGAGAAAACCGGAATGATGATGAGTGCGGATACCGCGGAGACACCGTAGAGAATGGCGGCGGTTTTCAGCTCGTTTCCGATTTTCTTCTGGATTGCAGACCCGACGGACACGCTCATGATGCTGAAGATCGGGAGGATCACAGCGGTCAGGATGGAAACATGCGAGCCGAGATCAAACACCTCGCTGATGTAGGTGGGCATCCATGTGGAAATACCGTCGCGGAGAATTCCCTGTAAAATGATGCCGATCATGACGATGAAAATACCGGATCGGATGAGAACGGCACCGCTGACGGACGTTTTGTTCTGTGTGGGATCGCCGCCCGGTTTCGCCGCACCGGAGGAGACATTCCGGGTTCCGGTGAGCCAGAGAAGAACGGTGACAAATCCGGCACTGCCGCAGATGAGGAATACCGTCCGCCAGTCGGTGAACAGAATCACCACGGGAGCAAGCAGATACACCGCGATGGTTGCGATGGATGCCGCTGCGGATACGGACACGGAGGCGGAGGAATAGGTGTTTTCATCGAGATTTTCCGCCATGATGCGCACAAGCGGCGGCCACAGCATTGCCTGAAAGAATCCGTTGAAGCACCAGAAGACCGTCATCACCGTGATATCGGGCAGCACGGACATGAGAAGATTCGTCAGAGACGTACAGCAGAGTCCGCCCGCAATCAGGTAACGGGGCGAAATCTTATCCCCCAGCCAGCCGGAAACAAGCTGTCCGAGACCGTATGTAATGAAACTGCCGGTTACGGCGATGCTGGCAGTGCTTTTTGTGATTTCAAGGTCGGCAATGATTTCCACCAGCACAGCCGCGTAGTCAATCCGAGTGAGATAGCTGGTGAAGTAGACGAGACAGCAGAGAAAGCAGAAATACGCAGTACTGCGGTCACGGATGTTTTTGTTTTTCATAGATATTTTACAGTCATTTCGATTCTGCGTTTCGGCAGATGAGGTTATAAGCTTACTGGTTGAAGATGATGTCGTCCACAAGCTTCTTGGAAGTCTTGTCGAAGGCACTGGTCAGACATTCAGACCTCGGCAAACTGCGAGCATCACTGCGGTCAGAACGATCCGGAGTATTTTCATGTGAAATACCTCCATGAAGTATGATTTGATAAAGGTTCAGGAGCGAGGAATTACCTCAATTTTATCCCTGTAATCATTATATATTATTTTAACGATTTGTCAATCATTTTCACACGAAATCGGCGCATCGCCGTAATAATGTAACCTTCATCGCAAACTCCGTTCCGACGATGTCACTCCTGCCCGACAAGTTCGCATCCGGCGAGATTACAGGGCGCGTCATCATGATCGGCGGTGAAATTGACGTCAAGAACCGCTTTGCCATCGGTGCATCCGCGGCGGAAACCATGAAGCAGTTCTGCGCGGATCTCGCCTTCATCTCCTGCACGGCGGCATCGGCACGCGGCGTCTCCTCCTACGACCTCGACGAAAGCGG
>JAFUQY010000124.1 GCA_017472105.1 Clostridia bacterium
ACTGTGTGTTCGACGGCACGACGTATACCGACATGCGCGAGGATCTGACCAGCGAGCTGATCCAGGTGGATGCACCGAAGGTCGGCACTTACGGCCCGGTCTACAACTGCAGCGGTGCTCTCATTGATTTTCTTCCCGACAGCACCCCCTGCACCGACATCACCATCCAGTCCTGCCTTTTCAAATGCAGCGGTTGCAGCGCGATCGGGCATCACGGAAACGATGCGCACACCGCGATCCGCATCTGCGACAATATCTTCACCGGACTGTCCGGCAACCGCGAGAGAAGCCGCGGATTCATCACCTTCATGGAAAAAGTTCACGATGTAAGCGTCACCGGAAACGCCTTCCTGTTATCCGCAGAGAACGGGGAAAAAAGTCTCGGAATCGTCACGATGAATCCGTCTCCGTCCTCCTGTACGGCCGAAGACAATTTCTTTGCCGGAAACTTCACGGAATACTTCACCGGCGGCATCACAGCGTCAGACAACACCTTCGCCCACGGAAACACCTGATGTTCCCCGCTCCGCTTTCCAGACGGCAGAAAAAAATCAAGGGAAACTTCTTGCGAGGTTTCCCTTTTTTCAATGGTTATAGGACGATATGCGGTTTCAGGTTCCGAAAGGTTCACCGGACTTCGTGTCCTGTTTCTGGCAGACATACCCGCCGGCGATACAGAGAACCGCCGCGAGCAGGGCCGCCGAACTGAGAATCACAAAAGTCACGTTCCATCCGCTGATCTGCGAGAACCAGCCGATCCCGGAGGAGGCGAGAAAATCGCCCATATGTACGGAAAAATTGATGATCCCTACCAGAACCGCCACCTGTCCTTTTCCGAAATAACGGATAGGGAACAGGCTTAAAAGGAATGTGAGCGCGCCGGTCATGCAGATCGCGTTGATGACGAACAGAAGGATCGTCAGAACGACATTCGCACTGCCGCACAGCCGGATCAGCAGCAGGCAGACCGCCGAAAGGGTAAACGCCGCCCCCGCCGGATAATGCAGGTTCCGCACGCTCCGTCCGATCCGTCCGCCCAGAAGCGCTCCGCACGCCTGAAGACAGGGAACAAAAACAGTCAGAATGGTGGACAGGCTGTTGCTGAATCCGAACACTTCATTCATATACGAGGGGATCCAAAGCGACACGCTTTCCCGCAGAAGACCGACAAAAAACGCGCCGAGGATCACGTAAACCGTTCCGTACAGAGTAAGCTGCTTCCCGATCGAGAGAGCGGGAGCACTTTTTTTCGTTTCCGATGCCGCAGCGGCTGCGGGTTCCGTCTTTGTAAGCTTCGGCATAAAAACACACCAGAGAAGCCCCAGAACAAACAGCAGCGTGGAGACGGTAAAGAACACAGACTGCCAGTTGGCAAAGCGAATCAGGAACCACGAAAGGAGATAGTTGAACATTCCGCCGACGGCACCGATGGTATTGAGCAGCACCACACCGCGGGAAAGATACGGTTCACGCAGGGTATGGGCAAAAATCTGAGTGGTTCCGCAAAGCAGCGTGGACTGCATTGCGCCGTTGATTCCCCACAGAAGCGCCATGATCACAAAGCTGTCGGCAATCGGGAAAAAAAGATTGATGAGCGCCACAGTGAACAATTCCACCCCGATCACCCGCACCGGTGAATATTTTTTTACGATAAATCCGCTGACGACCTGTCCCACGGCATTGAACAGCGCAAAGACCGAGGATACCATCCCCGCAGTCGCTCTTGCCGCGCCTGTTTCGGTGAGGATCGTCAGCATACAGGCACTGTAGTCCGAGCGTCCCAGATACGAAATCAGATACGCCAGCCACGCCAGAAAA
>JAFUQY010000125.1 GCA_017472105.1 Clostridia bacterium
ACGCAGCTTTTCGACGAGACACGTGAACCGTGCATCCCCGCGGACGGAGTCAAATCCGGGAGATCCGGTCAGATTGTCGATGTAGCCGTCCTTGTTCTGGTGATAGCAGAAGCCTTCGGTCTGTTCATCTATGTCCGTGCCGTCCGCGCAGATATAGCGGTCAAATTTCCCTTCGTTCATGCGGCGGACACAGCGGATTCCGCGGAACATTGCGGGACAGCCCATGTCAAGCGGCACGTTGTCCGGAAGCTGAATGACCCGCACGGCTTCGTCCACGGCACCGGTCAGCTCATCCCAGCCTTCGTCATCCCTGCCGAGCAGAAAGAGGGACTCAGCCAGATCGAGCCGGAAATACGTGTGCCAGCTCAGCCAGCCGTCGGGAATTGTTCCGTCACCGAAAAACTCAATCTGCTTCATGCAGAACCGGTACCACTCCTCCGCCTCGGCAGGATCGCAGAGATGCGGCGTGAGAAGCCGACGTTCCATAAGGTGGAACATGATGGAGAGATTGTTGCGGCCGTTCAGATTTTTGCTCTTTTCCGTGTTTCCCGTGCGGCGCGCGTACTTCTCCTGCATTTCGTAGTAGTGACTGCCGTAGTATTGCGGAAGCATGGACACCCACTTCTCAAATTCCTCCCCTTCCGCGGCTTCGCACATATTCCAGACTGTGATGTCACGGATGAGACAGTCAGTGCATTCGTCGATGACACGCTGACTGAGCCGCCGCAGAAGTTCCATGTATTCCGGCTTTTTATAGGAGCGCGTGTTCATAATCATGATGCAGAGGTCGTTGATGATGGGAAATTCATTGGGATATTTCCGGTGGTAGGCGAGGCAGTGGTCAAGATTTTTCAGGCCGTCGTATTCCCTCAGTCCCTGATAGTACCGCCTCATGTCTTCCTCAAAAGAGATTTTGTCATTCCCGATCAGCTCGTCCACGGTGATGCCGAAGTAGTTCGCGATCGACGGCAGAAGCTCGATGTCGGGATATCCGCCGTGCTCCCAGTTGGAAACGGACTGCGGAGATACGCCGAGGGCAGTGGCGAGCTCCTCCTGCGTCATGTTCCGCGCGCGGCGGTATTTGAGAATGGCGGTGTCAATGTTCAGTTTCATGATGATTCCTCACTTCAATGGATTCACGGTGCGCACCCTGTGACTGTATGATACCACAGGACGGATGCAAAGTCAATCGCCGCGTTTTTGAAGTAAATTCCAGTACCGTTGGAGTTGTTCCAATATGACTTGAGCGGGAATAAGGGCGGATTTTGCCGACACACATGCACAATTGTTCGGAATTCTTGACATTACACGGCGGATGCGGTATAATAAACCATAAGAATGAAAGAAAACAGGATTGAATTTTGGATAAATTTACAGTTTTACAGGAATATTTCGGTCACGAGGAGTTCCGGCGCGGGCAGGGTGAGATCATCGACGCACTCACCGGCGGACGGGATGTCCTTGCGATCATGCCCACGGGAGGCGGCAAGTCGATCTGCTACCAGATTCCCGCGCTGATGGCGGACGGGGTTACGTTTGTGATCTCGCCGCTCATCTCGCTGATGAAGGACCAGGTGCAGGCGCTGATCCAGAACGGTGTGAGAGCGGCTTACATCAACTCCTCCCTCACGGCGAATCAGTATTACAAGGTCCTCGACAACATGCGCGCGGGCGTGTACAAAATCATCTACATCGCACCCGAGCGGCTGGAGTCGGACGGATTTCTCCAGTGCTGCTGGGAGATGAACATTTCTCTCATCGCCATCGACGAAGCGCACTGCGTGTCCGGCTGGGGTCAGGATTTCCGTCCGGCATATCTCGGGATTTCCCGGTTCATTAACAATCTGCCGCGCCGTCCCGTTGTGGGTGCATTCACGGCGACTGCAACCGAGCGGGTGAAGAACGACATCGCGGAGCTGCTGGCACTGGATGACCCGTTTGAAGTCACCACGGGATTTGACCGCCCGAATCTGAACTTCGAAGTCATTCCGACAACGAAGAGCGGCAAAACAGGCGAGCTTTTGCGGCTGATGCGCGAACGGTTCCGGGACAAATGCGGCATCGTCTACTGCGGCACACGCGCGCTCGTGGATGAAGTGGCACTCCTGCTCAGATCAAACGGGTATGCGTCCCGTGCGTATCATGCCGGAATGGACGACAGCGAACGCCACGCCGCGCAGGACGATTTCATCTACGACCGGTGCACCGTGATGGTTGCGACCAATGCGTTCGGGATGGGGATTGACAAGTCGAATGTGTCGTTCGTGATTCACTACAACATGCCGAAGGATGTTGAGAGCTACTATCAGGAAGCCGGACGTGCCGGACGAGACGGATCCGCAGCGGACTGCGTGCTTCTGTGGAGTGACTCCGATATCGTGCTGAACCGGTTTCTGATTGAAAAAGGAGAAGCCGCGCCGGGAATTTCACCCGATGTGCAGGAACAGCTGAAACGGATCGAAATGGACCGCCTCGGCAAAATGGCGGATTACTGCCGGACGCTCGGGTGCCTCAGAGCCTATCTTCTGCGCTATTTCGGTGAGGAGACAGCGGAGGAAAACTGCGGAAACTGCTCCAACTGCACGGGGGATTTCGAAACGAAGGACATCACCGTGGATGCGCAGAAAATCCTCTCCTGCATCGCGCGCACGAACAATACATACGGTGCATCGACGATTGCCGCAGTTCTTCGCGGAACAATGAACGAGCAGATCGAGAAGCACAACCTCGACGCGCTGTCCACCTACGGCATCATGAAGGGCGAAACGGACAAGTACATCCGTCAGGTCATCGGGGAGCTGAGAATGCAGGGGTATCTCTCAGTCGACGAAAGCACAATCTACCGCATTCCCGCACTGACGCCGAAGGCACGGGATCTTCTCACCGGCGGCGCGCATGTGTTCATGAAGGTTCAGCAGACTGCCGAAAAGATCGCGGCAAAATCACGGCTGAAGAAGAATGTAAAAGACGATACCGTCGTCAACGGCGGACTGCTGGAACAGCTCAAGGCGGAGCGGAGCCGGTTTGCACGTGCACTCGCGGTTCCTGCGTACGTGGTATTCACCGACGCCGCGCTGTACGATATGTGCCGCGTGATGCCGAAGACGATCGACGAGCTTCTGACCGTGTCCGGCGTGGGCAAGGTGAAGGCAGAAAAATACGGCGAGAGCTTTCTGGAAATTATACGCAAATTCGGATAAGATCATATTCTTCCCGCAGGAGGTAAATTATGGAATACATTACCTACGAAATGTTCGGCGCGGCAGGGGACGGCAAAACCAACGACATGCCCGCCATCATGAAAACACATGAAGAAGCGAACCGGCTGAACCTTCCCGTGAAATCCGCGCCGGGTGCGTGCTATTTCATCGAAAACCGTGCGGCGACGGCGGTTGTGAAGACCTCGGTTGACTGGACGGGATCGAAATTCATCATCGACGACCGGGAGCTGGACGACATCAAAAAGCCGATTTTCTCGGTGGTGTCCTGTCTTGAACCCGTGAAGCTGGAGCTGACTTCGCTGAAAGCCGGACAGGAACGGATTGAAAATCCCACGGGACTGGAGCTGTACGTGCAGGTGAAGAACGACAATCACCGCGACTACATCCGCAAAGGCCCGAATCAGAACAGCGGCACCTCCCGTCAGGACTGCTTTGTTGTACGCCCGGACGGCACGCTGACCTCCCCGGTTTCCTTCGATTTTGACGAAATCACGTCCGTGTACGCAATGCCGATGGACGAACCGCTGAACATCCGCGGCGGTGAATTCACGACAATTGCGAACATCGCGGAGTCGAGATACACCTATCACGCGCGGAATATTGCAGTCAGCCGCTCGAACGTTGAAGTGGATTCGGTGAAGCACTACGTCACCGGCGAGGAAGACCACGGCGCACCGTACTCGGGATTCCTGTCCGTTACCGGATGCGCGCATACCTGGATTCACGACTGTGTTTTCACGGCACACAAAACCTACTGGACGATCGGCTCGGCGGACAAACCCGTTCCCATGGGATCGTACGACATCAACTGCGGCAATGCGGCGGATATCCGGTTCGAGCGGTGCACCCAGACCACGGACATCATGGACCGCGCTTACTGGGGACTGATCGGCTCGAATTTCTGCCGCGACATGGTGCTCGAGGATTGTGTGTTCTCTCGGTTCGATGCGCATATGGGTGTGGCAAACTGCACCATCCGTCGCTGCAAACTCGGTCACCAGTGCCTCAACGCCATCGGATTCGGAACGTTCGTCATCGAAGATACGGAAGCGTGCGGCTATGCGTTCGTGAATCTGCGCGACGACTACGGCTGTACATGGAAGGGCGACATGGTAATCAAAAACTGCACATGGAATCCGCTCGGCGCAAACCGGCATGTCTTCAACGCGCACAATGACGGCACCCACGATTTCGGATACCCCTGCTATCTCCCGCAGAATGTGACAATCGACGGCCTGCATGTCACCGGCGGATGCGAAACCCTCGCGGTTTTCAACGACTGGCGCGGCAATCCCGACGGGGAAGTGAAGTACCCGATGGTCAAGCCGAAGCAGGTCAGCGTGAAGAATATCACCGGCGCGGATGCCGTGGTTCTGTGCACGGACGCGGAGCTTCTGAAGGATACGGAATATATTAAATAATTTACATAAGGAGAATACAACATGAAAACACCGTTTTTGGGCTGTGCGTACTATCCCGAGGACTGGGATGAGAGCCAGATCCCGTACGACATTGCGAAAATGAAGGAAGCCGGCATCACCTGTGCGAGAATCGGTGAATTTGCATGGCGCAAGATGGAACCCGTACGCGGTCAGTACGATTTCGAGTGGCTGCACAGGGTTGTGGATGCTCTGCATGAAGCGGGAATTGCCGTTGTCATGGGCACTCCCACCGCGACTCCGCCGATCTGGCTGTCCCAGCGTTACCCGGATGTGCTCCATCTCGGCGAGAACGGTCAGCGCACAAATCACGGCGGACGGCGGCACTGCTGCTCCTCCAACCTGCACTATCTCGAAGCCTGCGACGCGATCGTTCACGCGATGGGCAGGGAGTTCGGCTCCGATCCCGCGATCATCGGCTGGCAGCTTGACAACGAGATTTACACCGGAAACACCGGATGCGTCTGCGAATACTGCGTGGAAAAGTACCACCGCGATCTCGAGAAGAAGTACGGCACCATCGCCGAACTGAACGCGCAGTGGAATCTGAACCTGTTCAGTCAGGCGTACGACAGCTTTGACGAAATTCCTCCGGCAGCCCATGCATGGCACAATCCGCATCTGAGATACGAGTGGTTTGCCGCTCACTACGATGCTGACATCGCGTTCATGCACCGTCAGGCGGAAATTCTCAGACGCTACACGAAGGCTCCCATCGGCACGGACATGATGCCCGTCAACGGCATGGACTACGAAGCGATGAACGAGCCGCTCGATCTCGTCATGTTCAACCACTACAACGTGCCGTCCAATCTTTCTGACGAAATTTTCTGGTTCAACTACCTCCGCACCCTCAAGGACAGACCGTTCTGGAACACCAAAACCGCGACGACGTGGAACGGCTCCGTGGCGATTTCCCAGCATCTCAAGCCCGAGGGATGGTGCCGGCTCAATTCGTGGCTGCCCATCGTTCACGGCGGCGAATCCAACATGTACTGGCTGTGGCGTCAGCACTGGGCTGGTCACGAGCTGGTTCACGGCTCCGTTCTGACTCCCGAAGGACGACCCGTGCACGTGTTCGGCGAAATCCAGCAGACCTCCCGCGAATTTGACGCGGCGTCCGATTTCATCACAAACTCTGCCGTCAGCGCGGATGTGGCACTGCACTATACGTCAAAAAGCTGGCAGCTCTTCCATCAGCAGCCGATTTTCGATAAGAACGACTACTCGTGGCAGGTGCGCAGAATCCATCACGCGATCATGAAGGAAGGCGTTACCCTCGACGTCATCGGCGCGAAGAAACCGCTTGATGGCTACAAGGTTCTGTTCTCTCCCTTGCAGATGACGCTGGAAGACGACGGCATGATGGAAAAGATCGAAGCATGGGTCAAGAACGGCGGCGTATGGGTTGCAGGTCCGATGACGGATATCCGCAATTCCATCGGCGCGCACTATACCGACCGTGCGATGGGTATGCTCGAAACCATGCTCGGCGTGCGTCAGGACTACGGCGTTCCCACCGACGGCGCATATCTCCGTGCGGCATGGAACGACGGTGAAGAGCTCGAATGCCGGAGCTGGGCGGAATGCTACACGAATCTCAGCGGCGGTGAAGCACTTGCATCCGTGACGGCAGGGCATTCCGCACTTGTCGGCGAGACCGTTGTCGGCAGATACAAGTACGGCGCGGGCGAGGTCATCCTCTGCGGTATCTTCATGAACGACGCGGGTCTGTCCCGTCTGATTACGACCGCACTGTCCGACGCGGGTGTTGAACCCATGAAGACGAGCGGAAACGTTGACGTCGTACACCGTGCGGGTGAAAAGAACGGTCTGATTCTCTGCGAAACCGCTTTTGCCGATGCATGGGCTGAGCTTCCCGGCAAGATGAAGAACGTCATCACCGGCGAGACCGTGGACGGCAGAATCGAAATCAAGCCGTACGACGTTGTTGTGCTGGAACACGTATAAATCCATAAGATCGAGGTACACCATGTATTATGAAGGACTTATCATCAGTGTACTGACATTTTTAATCATCGGACTCTTCCATCCGATCGTCATCAGGGCGGAGTATCATTTCTCCAAAAAAATCTGGCCGCTGTTTGCCGTCGTGGGCGTGGTCTTCATCGGACTTTCGCTCATGACGGAATCCACCTTTGCGGGAACCGTGCTCGGCGTACTCGGTGCAAGCTCGCTGTGGAGCATCAAGGAGCTGTACGAGCAGGAAAACCGCGTGAAAAAAGGCTGGTTCCCGGAAAATCCCAAACGGAAGGACAAGTAAAATGCTCTCATTTGAATGCGATTACAACACCGGCTGTCATCCGAAGGTTCTGGAGAGGCTGACCGAAACCAATCTCATGCCGATGCCCGGCTACGGAAGCGATGACTTTACCGAGTCCGCGAAACGGAAGATTCTGGAAGCCTGCGGAACACCGGACGGGGATGTGTATTTCCTCGTCGGCGGCACCCAGACCAATGCGGTCGTGATTTCCGCGTATCTGCGGCGGTACGAGGGCGTGATTTCGGCGGATACCGGTCACATCAACGCCCACGAAGCCGGAGCCGTGGAGTTCACCGGGCATAAGGTGCTCACGCTACCGGAACACGACGGCAAAATCGACCCGGATGCGCTCGCACAGTACCTGCGGTCATTCTACGCCGATGCCAATCACGACCACTGCGTCTTCCCGGGTATGGTGTACATCTCCCATCCGACGGAATACGGCACGCTGTACACAAAATCCGAGCTGACCGCGATTCACGGAATCTGTGCGGAGTACGACATCCCCCTGTTCCTCGACGGCGCGCGGCTCGGCTACGGACTTGCAGGAAACCATACCGACGTAACGCTTCGCGACATTGCCGCATTGACGGATGTCTTCTACATCGGCGGAACGAAGGTCGGCGCACTGTGCGGAGAAGCAGTCGTCTTTCCGAAAAAAGCACCGGCGCATTTCATGACGACCGTGAAGCAGCACGGCGCACTTCTCGCAAAAGGACGACTCCTCGGCGTGCAGTTTGATGCCCTGTTCACGGATGACTTGTACATGGAAATCAGCCGGCACGCAATCCGGATGGCGCAGAAACTCAGAGCGATGTTTAAAGAGAAGGGGTACGAATTTTTCCGCGAGTCCCCGACAAATCAGCAGTTCATCATTCTCACAAACGAACAGATGGCGCGGCTGTCGGAAGAAGTGCGGTTCAGTTTCTGGGAAAGACTGGACGAAAACCGATCCGTTGTGCGCTTTGCCGTAAGCTGGTCGACCACGGAAGATGATCTTGACCGGCTTGCGTCTATTATTTAATTCTGTTAAAATTGTTGACAATTTGTGTCTGTTTATGGTATAATACAGCCATAGGGAAACATTCCCAAATCATCTCATCACAGGAGAAACCTTATGAAGAAGATTCTTGCTATGCTCCTCGCCGCTGTTATGCTGGCTCTTCCCGCAGCCGCAGACGAAGCAGGCGAACCCGTTGTGACCTCCGTTGAGGAAGAAGCTGTCGTAGTTGAAGAAGCCGCAGAAGAAGCTGTGGTTTCCGCATCCATTTTCAAGCTCTATGTTCTCGACGCGTCCGACAACACCATCCTCGGCTACATCGACGAAACCTCTGCCTTCCAGCTCATTTCCGCATCCCTCTTCGGCATTGAAAACGTTGCCCTTGTCGTTGACGAACTGGCAGAAGGCTACACCATCACCTACAACGACGCTGCACTTGAACTCGGCGTAATCACCGCGCCCATCCCGGTTGAAGCGTTCACCTCCATCAACTGGACGCTTTCCTATGCAATCGACGTGAACGCAACCATGCAGTACAA
The DNA here is from genome assembly GCA_017472105.1 of Clostridia bacterium. Next base: position 8,484 of record JAFUQY010000125.1, read on the forward strand.
CAACTACATCTGGATCTTCGGTCATCCGGACAACTACGTTGACGTAACCGCATACATCACCGACGCGGAAGGCAATACCGTAACCGAAGTGGTTCTCACCAACGAAGGCTATGCTGCGGCTGAAGACGGCGACGTTGTTTACACCGCTCTGGGCGAAATTCCCGAAGGCGCAGGCGTTACCTTCTATGTAACCGCTGACCAGGACGTAGCTGTAACCATCAACGGCACCGCTGTCAACGGCTACTCCGAAACCGTTACCGATGTCGAAGACTTCGAAATCGCAGTGACCATCGCGGAAGAAACCAAGACTGTGACCTACACCCTCGCTGAAGAAGAAGCTGAAGAATCCATTCATCCCATCTCCCAGCACTTCATGTACGGTCTGGTTGATAAGATCTGCAACAGACCCCTTCCGAACTGAGTCGAATAACAATGAATAACAAAAGATACGGTGTGAGAGTCTCCCGGGATTCTCAGCCGTATCTTTTTTGTTCTTTCGGTTAATTATTTCAGTCTGACCGTCGCACCTGCGGGAACGGTGAATTCCTTGCCCTGATAGTTGAGCCAGATTTCATGAATCGTGGGATTCTGCACGATATCGCCGCTCACGCTCCAGATCAGGCTGTCGTATGCCTTGACATAGTCGTAGATTTCCATATTGGTCGCATACCAGACGTCGTCGCGGTTTCCGGCTGCCTTTGCGAATTCCTCGATCACGTGCCAGTTGCCGTTGTCGTTGAATTCGTAGCTGTGACCCCAGAGGTAGAAGAGCTTCGGCACGCGGGACCAGAAATAACCGGACTGATTGTCGGCGAGGAAGGTGTCAAGCAGCTCCATGAGTCTGGGATTGTTGTGGTGGCAGGTCGCGGGCAGTCTCAGCCAGTCGTTCGGGATGTCGAAGCGTTCGGTGGAAACTGTCGTGCGGGAGTAAACGATGCCGCAGGTACGGAGAATTTCCACCACGGCGTCATCGTATCTGCCGTTTGCGTAAGCCATGCCGCGGACGGGATGGGACAGCATTGCCTCGAGATTTTTCCGGTCGGTGAGGACGTCGTCGGTCGCAATGGCGGAGTTGACCTCGGTGAGACTCAGGTGCTTGACGCCGTGAACTGCGACCTCATTGCCGGACGGCTCGTAGAGGGCAAGAATTTCCTCCGCGGTCATGCGGCGTTCCCCGGGATTTTTGCCGAACAGCCCGGAGTTGATGTTGAACGTACCCTTGAGACCGTATCGGGACATGATCTCGATCAGATCGCGGTCCCACTTCACGCCGTCGTCGTAGGAGAGGGTCAGCGCCTTGGAACGGAATCCGGGATAACGAAGATAAACGTACTGCATAGAATGCTCCTTTCGGTTTTTCTTTCATTATACCGCAAAGTGTCCGTTTTTTCAATCATCTGCGGGAACTTTATGAGAGGGATTTCAGCCGTGCGAACTCCCGTTGTGCCCAGTCCACACATTCGCCGGATGTGATGCCGTAATCTGTGTCAAGGGAGCGGATGATTTTCTCCCACATCCCGGCGGCGTCATCGGGGCGGTTCATCTTTTCGTACAGGAATGCCAGTGCGTACAGGGCGTCCATCTGCTTCGGCGCACGGGATTTTTCGTAGGATTCCTCATACAGCCGGACGGCGGTGTCGTACTCTCCGATTTTCTCCATCCGTTCGCCGCACTGTAATAAAGTCCACGCGTCCGAGGCAAATTCCTGTGCAGTATTCAGCCAGATATTCCGCGCACCTTCCTCGCTTCCCGCCGCCAGCTTCATGTCACCGAGACACAGCCGGTAGAACGGACGTGGTTCGGATTTCGCAATCAGCTCCCGTGCCTTGTCAAACTGCCGCTCGTGAATGTACACCGTCAGCAGATTTTCGATGATGACGTAGTTTTTCGGATGCTTCGCCGCCAGCGGTTCCCAGAAACGGATCAGCCGGTCGTATTCCTGCCGCTTTTCCCGGACTCTGCGCAGTTTCGCGTTCAGATCCACGTTCATGGGATCGAGCAGAATGCCTTCCTCCGCCAGCCGTCCCTGCGCGAGCGTGTCCCGGTTTTCACGGTGCGCGTACAGCTCGATCAGAAGCGAACGTGCGTCCGTGCGGTGTTTGTCCTCGGAAAGTACGCCGAGCAGATACCGTTCCGCCCAGACGAAATTCTCCGGCGTGATGGTGTGCTCGTCCCGGATCATGCAGGAGATGCGTTTGAGATAGTTGTCCTCGTCCATGGAGAAAAGTGTGTCCATGCTCACGCCGAAATACAGCGCGATTTCCGGAAGCAGGGCAATGTCAGGTGTGGTTGTGCCGCATTCCCATTTGGAAACCGCCTGAAATCCCACGCCGAGCACATCCGCGAGCTCCTCCTGCGTGATTCCTTTTCCAGCCCGAAGCCGCCGGATCACGCCGCCGATGTTCAGATTCATGTGTACCTCCGTTTGTGTGAATTGTATCAGCTGATGGATCCATTATAGCGTATCCGGCGATATTTGGCAATAACTGCGCCGGAGAAGCGAATCGCGTGACAGGAGAGATGGGCCGCAGCCGCCGTGAGAACGAAAAAAACACGACCGCAGAATTACCACAGCCGTGTTTGTGTGTGATTTTCAGCTTTCGAGCTGTTTCCCGAGAAATCCCGCCGCAGTCTGGATCAGTTTTGCCTCCAGTTCACGCGGAAC
>JAFUQY010000011.1 GCA_017472105.1 Clostridia bacterium
ATGGACGTAATAACGCCTTCGACGATGTCTCCTGTATTTAAAGTTTTGAAAGATGTTTCGAGAAGTTCAGCAAAAGTCTGCTCGTTCATGGTTTGAAATACCTCCTGTATTAAACTGAACGGTGTCGATGCACCGGCAGTTATTGCAACATTATTTTTGTGCACGTCAATGCGCGGGCAGTCCTTTGTATCCCCGATGAAATACACATTCGAACAGTGCTCCCGTGAGATATCGCAGAGCTTCCGTGAATTTGAGCTGTCAGGACTTCCGATGACAATCATCACATCGGACTGACCGGCGAGGGATGCGGTTTCTTCCTGGCGCAATTGAGTCACATTACATATTGTATCAAAAATTAGGGCGTTTGTATAGTCCTTTTTGATAAAATTTATACTTTTTTTCCATTCTGTCAAATTTTGTGTGGTTTGGGCAGTTACAGCTATGAATTTTGCACATTTTTCAGATACATTACACGAATCCAGCCAGTCTTTCACTTCCGCTGCATCCGCGAAGGTCATCGTTCTGCACGCCGCACAGCTTAAAATGCCCTCAACCTCGGGGTGCTTCGCGTTGCCGGAGAGAAGAAAAAGCCCTTCGTCCCCCGGATGCTCCCGCGAAAAGTCCTCGGCGATTCTGCGTACCCGGCTCACATACGGGCATGTGCAGTCGAGGAGCCGGAACGCCGGATTCCGCTGTGCGCATGCCGTGAGGGTATCGACAATGTCCTTCAGCTCGCCGTGCGCACGGATGACAACGGTGATTTTCGCGCCGCCGTCCGCTTCTTCCACAATCGCCGGGATATCCTCACGCGAGATTTCCTCGACGCCGCGGGATTTGATGGTGCTGATATAATTGTCGTTGTGGATGATTCTCCCGAGGGTGCAGACCCGACGTCCCTTTTCACCGGGATCCGCTGCCGCACGGTCAAGTTCCCTCTCGAGCTCCCCGGTGGCACGCTTCACACCGAAACAGAAACCCGCGTGCTCGGCGATCCGGATGCTCATGCGTCCTCCTTTTCCGCCGGCTGAGTCAGCTTCAGGGGTTCTTCTGCCGCCGCCAGCGAGGGACCGTACTTGATCTCGCAGACTTTATCGAAAATGATCCGGGACGCGTTCATGTATTCCTTTTTGCCGCCCTCGGTGAATGCCAGCTCCTCAAACGAAATCGGCTTGCCGAAAGTAACGGTATTTTTGCGGAACATCGCGGTGTGCATCTTTTTATTGTCGATGAAGACCGGGAGAACGCACGCCTTTGTGTGATAGGCAACCATGCCGACGCCGTGCTTGATCTCCGTGCCGCGCGGATCCACACCGGAATGACGGTGACCCTGTGGGAAAATGCCGACGAGCTCGCCTTCCTCCACCAGCGCGATGGTTTTCTTGATGCTTCCGACGTCTCCACCGCCTCTGTCAACGGGATATGCGCCCAGTGCCCTGATGAGCGGTGCGAGAAGCGGGATTTTGAACAGCTCCTTCTTCGCCATGTAGCGCACCTGACGGTCGGACGCCGCGGAGATCACCAGCACATCCGCAAAACCTGTGTGGTTGGACGCGAGAATACAGCCGCCGCGCGGGATGTTTTCGGTTCCGACCGGGTGAATCCGGTACACTGCCGCCACGATGGGCCTGAAGACCTTGTAGATTCCTTCGTAGAATGTCATGTCAATTCCCCGCCGCCGTTTTTTCAGCGGTTTTCTTCATAATATCAATAATATAATCCGCGGACTGCCCGATGTCATAGCCGTCGTTGACGAACTCGATGGCGTCGTCGGCTTTCTTCAAGGGTGCGGCTTCTCTCTCGCTGTCCTGTTTGTCGCGCGCGATGATGTTCTCAAGCACCTCATCGAAGGTGACATCCAGTCCCTTTTCAATCTGTTCCTTATAGCGTCTCCGTGCACGTTCTTCTGCGGTTGCGGTCATGAAGATTTTCACCTCCGCGTCCGGGATAATGACCGTGCCGATATCGCGTCCGTCCATGATGACCCCGCCGCGGGATGCGATTTTCTTCTGCATATCGAGCAGGAACGCGCGCACCTCGGGAATCTTCGACACCGCCGACGCATATGCCGATGCGGTTTCCGTGCGGATTCTGTCACCGACCGCGGCGTCGTTCAGCTTCACGCACTGCACGCCGTTTTCGTAGGTCAGATCCACATCAACCTTCGGCAGAGCCGCGATAATGCCCGCTTCGTCCTCTTTGGCGATTCCGTTTTCCGCCATGTACAAGCCGACGGTACGGTACAGCGCGCCGGTGTCAACATAGATCAGTCCGGTCTTTGCCGCAACCGCCTTTGCAATGGTGGATTTGCCCGCACCGCTGGGACCGTCCAAGGCAACGCGGAGTTTATTGAAAGTCATAGCTTTGCTCCTTTGAATCGTATTCATCGTATCATTCACCCGGCGCACCGGATTTTAGTCACCACTCGCCCGCGCTTTTTCCCGCCGCGACAGCAGTGGAGAACGCAAGCTGGAGATTGTACCCGCCGGTGTAGGCATCCACGTCGATCAGCTCGCCGCAGACGAAAATGCCGGGATGATTTTTCAGTTCCATCGTTTTCGGATTGATTTCCTTGATTTCCACGCCGCCGGAGGTGATGATCGCTTCGTCAATCGGGCGGAAGGATTTCGGGGTCAGCGGATATCCCTTGAGGGTTTCAAGCAGTGCACGGCGTTCCTCCCGGGTGATTTCCCCGGTCTTTTTGTGTGGATCGATCCCGCACTGCTGCACAACATAGGGAATCAGCTTCACGGGCAGAAGGTCGCCGAGGGAATTGACGAAATCCCTTGCGGAATATTTCGCGAAATCCGAGAGAAGCCGCCTGTCAAGCTCTTCTTCGCTCAGCGCGGGTTTGAAGTCAATCGCCATCCGGTAGCTGTCCACAGGATATTTCTGCATGTTCGCGGACGCCGTCAGCACAAGGGGTCCCGATACGCCGAAGTGGGTCAGCAGCATCTCGCCCTGCTCGGTATAGACGGCATTTCCGTCGTGCGTCACCGTCAGCCGTACGTTTTTCAGCGTCAGCCCGGACAGATCGTACAGGTTCTCCTCCGTCACAACGGGAACGAGCGAGGGTTTGAGCTGAGTGATCTTCACGCCGAGCTTTGCGAGCATTTTATGTCCGTCCCCGGTCGAGCCGGTTGTGGGATAGGAGATGCCGCCGGTTGCGAGAATCACGGCGTCGTAGATCTCCGAGGTATTTTCATAGTTCACGCGGATGCCGTCGGCGCATTCCTCCACGGACGAGACCCGCACATTGTATTTCACGTTCACGCCAGACTCGCGCATGCGTTTTACCATCGCGTTCTGGATATCCGCCGCCTTGTCCGAGACGGGGAACACACGCCGTCCGCGCTCCGTCTTCAGGGGGACACCCGCATTCTCAAACCACGCCATGGTGTCGGCGGGAGTGAACCGGTTCAGAACCCCGTACAGGAATTTCGGATTGCCGGAGACTGCCTCCATGACCTCCTGCGGCGTGCAGTTGTTGGTGACGTTGCAGCGCCCCTTTCCCGTGATGCGGAGCTTCTTCCCGGCGAAGGGATTGCGCTCGTACACGGTCACAGATGCACCGGATTCCGCAGCCGTGACAGCAGCCATCATTCCGGCAGCACCGCATCCGATGACGGCGACGCGCTTTCCGTATTCATTCATTTCCATGGTTATCTCCGTCAGCGTCAGCGGGACCGGTCACAGCCGCGCTTGTGTAAACATTGTATTCCTTCCAGACCTGCTCGAGACGTCCGAGGGTCTGGGTCACTTCTTCATGTTTTTTCTTGCCGATGTACGCGATCATGGCGTTGATGATGCTCATGGGAGCGACGAGGGAATCGACGAAGGACACCATCTCGCTCTTGGCAATGAGTGCAACGTCCGCATGCGGAACGATGGGCGAAGACATGCTGTCGGTGATGGCGATGACCTTTGCGCCGGTTTTGGATGCGTACTCGGTTGCGTTGACGATACCGGTGGTATATCGCGGGAAGCTGATGGCAACGAACACGTCGTCCTCGTGAACCTTCATCAGGTGCTCGAAAATTTCGCTTCCTCCCGCCGGACGGATCAGACGCACATTGTCGAACAGGAGTCCGAAGTAATAGTTCATGAATTCCGCCAGAATCGCCGACGAACGCATGCCGAGGATGTAGATATTCCCGGCACCGAGGATCATGTCAACGGCTTTTTTGAAAGCGTCGCGGTCGATGTTCTCCAGCGTGGACTTGATCTTCTCCATATCCGCGGTGAGGGTATAGTCGAGCACGCCGTCCTCATCCATGCGGTGGTTTGCGGCATGAACTCTCTGAACGGACGTCATCCGCACACGCACGGTTTCCCGGATCTGCTGCTGGAGCTGGGGATAGCCGTCGTAGCCCATTTCGTTGGCGAATCGCACCACAGTGGACTCGGAAACGCCCACCTCACTGCCGAGCGCGGACGCAGTCATATACGCCGCCTTGTCGTAATTATTCACAATGAACCGGGCAATGGCACGCTGACCCTTGGAAAGGGACGGAAGTGCGTCTTCGATATGCGCAATCAGGTCGTATGTCTGGTTCTCCACGGAATGTACCTTCCTGTTCTTTGGTATGTCGGTGTATGCCACTGTAATTATACCCGTTCTGCCGCGGGAAGTCAACACGAAAATGCAGGATAGCTGTATAAAACCTGCATTTTCATACAAAAAGGGAGCCAGAACGACTCCCTTGTGCATTTGTATGTGAAATCAGAATGTAGTATCGTGTGTCAGTCTTCCTTTTTCTCCGGGATCATCAGACCGTAGGAGCCTGCGTGTCTCTTATAAACGATGCAGGTCGAGCCGGTGTCTGCGTCTTCGAAAGCGTAGAAGGCGTGTCCGAGGAGATTCATCTGGAGGATCGCTTCTTCGGGAGTCATGGGCTTGAGCGGGAAGGACTTGGTGCGGATGTCGAATGCACCTTCCTCTTCCACGGGAGCCTGTTCCATAGCCGCTTCCGCTGCTGCGAAAGAGGACTTCATCCGCTTTTCCAGGCGGGTCTTGTTCTTGCGGATCTGACCTTCGATGATGTCAATGCAGCGTACCACGGATGTCTTGAAATCTGCTGTGCTCTCTTCTGCCCGGAAGAGAGTTCCTCCAACTGAGATGGTAATCTCCACGCACTCGTTATCGCGGATCTTGCGGAAGGTCACTGCGGCGTCGGCACCCTTGGGAAAATAACGGTCGAACTTCGCCAGTTTCTTTGCGGTGAATTCCTTCAGATCTTCGTACACATTAATCTGTCTTCCGATAATCGTGATGTTCATGATCGTACCACCTTTTTGAGTATTTGCCGGACCGGGCTGTGTTTTCTTCCCTCCCGGCACTTGTATTATACCACATTCCCTCCCGGAAAAATACGTACATATTGTGAATTTTTACAGGAATTTCAGATTTTCCGCGACTTTTTCGATGATATTGCACTATTTTCGTCCGATTCCGTGGAGCGCACCGCGATTTCCGTAAAATACCGCCGGATTCTGTCCGAAATTCCGGAAGATATGCACGCAACCGTTTTTTGAGTAAACTGCACAAGAAAAAGTATATCGGAATGATTTCGATTTGTACGAAAATTGTTTGACAGGTGGTTATTTTCATGATATAATGATAGCGGGTGACCGGAAATTCCGATTGGTGCGGGATGTATGAACCGGCATCCTTTTGTCAATCCTAAATGTACTTCCAATATTTTCTATATTTGAACGGCAGAACGGCGTTTTTGCTGAATCGGAGGATAAAATGAGAGAGAAAATGAAATGTGCTGTCATCGGTGCAACCGGCATGGTCGGTCAGAGATTCCTGACACTGCTCGAAAATCATCCTTATTTCAAGGTTACCGGAGTGGTAGCGAGCCCGCGTACGGCCGGCAAGACCTACGAAGAAGCAGTTGAGGGACGCTGGAAGATGAAGACCCCGATCCCGGAAGAAGTGAAGAAGATGGTCATCATCAATTCCGAAAACGTTGACGAAGTGAAGGCGATTGCGGACTTCGTATTCTGCGCGGTGGATCTGCCCAAGGACGAAACCCGCGCGCTGGAAGAAAGATACGCGAAGGCTGAAATCCCGGTTATTTCGAACAACTCCGCGCACCGCTGGACGAGCGACGTTCCGATGGTGATTCCGGAAATCAACGACAGCCATCTGGAAGTCATCAAGAGCCAGAGAGAGCGTCTGGGCACGACCCGCGGCTTCATTGCAGTCAAGCCGAACTGCTCCATCCAGAGCTACGTTCCCGCGCTGACTCCTCTCCGCAAATACGGCATCAAGCAGGTACTGGTAACGACCTATCAGGCGATTTCCGGTGCCGGCAAGACCTTTGAAACCTGGCCGGAAATGGTGGACAACGTGATCCCCTACATCGGCGGCGAAGAAGAAAAGAGCGAAAAGGAACCCCTGAAGATCTGGGGTAAGGTACAGGGCGGCACGATCATTGCGGCAGAAAAGCCCCTGATCTCCACGCAGTGCATCCGCGTACCCGTTTCCGACGGTCACACCGCGGCTGTGTTCGTATCCTTTGAAAACACGCCTCCGCGCGAAACCATCCTCGAAGAATGGGCAAACTACCGCGGACTGCCCCAGATGCTGAATCTTCCCTCCGCACCCGAGCAGTTCATCACCTACCACGACGAAGACAACCGTCCTCAGGCGAAGCTCGACCGCGACCTCTACGGCGGTATGGGCGTCTCCATCGGCCGTCTCCGTCCCGACACCATCTTCGACTACAAGTTTGTAGGACTCTCCCACAACACCCTCCGCGGTGCAGCAGGCGGTGCTGTTCTG
>JAFUQY010000002.1 GCA_017472105.1 Clostridia bacterium
AAGGACGCGGCAAGCGGAATGGTTCCGTACATACAAAGCGGCGACAGAATCCCGAGGATGCAGGCGGGGACAATGCCGAACAGTCCCCATTTTTTGTCCTTCATCTCGGCAAACAGGCTGTGAATCCGCTCCTTTGCGAAGACCGACACCAGCGAACCGAGCACCATACCGAGTACCCAGTAGGGGAAAATCTGTCTTATCTGGAGGTCAAAGTAGTACCATAAGTAGATAAATTCCCTTTGCAGGATTTCAAAAACATTACTCATCGATCACTACCAGCTTGTACGCGCGGTTTCCGAGTCCGATTTCTTCGCCGTGCTCCAGCGTGTCTTCACCGCCGACGCTTTCGATTCTGCGGATCATATTTTCCGCTCCCTCGGACTGGTAGATGATATCAACACACGCCTGATCGAGCGCAACCGGGTCGGTGGACGCAAGGATGCCGATGTCGTGAATGTCGGGTGCGGAGGGACGGGCGGTGCAGTCGCAGTCAACGGACAGGTTGTTCATGACGTTGATAAACAGAATGTTGCCGTCCAGTGCATCCACAACGGATTTTCCGGCTTCCGCCATGGAGTCCATGAATGTGGGAGAATCGCCGCCCCACGGACTGGAATTGCTCTTGCCGCCGGTGTGGATGAGGCACTTGCCTTCCGTGGATGCGATGCCGATGGAGATATTCTTGATGGAGCCTCCGAAGCCGCCCATCGCGTGCCCCTTGAAGTGGCTGAGTACGAGCATTCCGTCAAATTCCGCAAAGCGTGCGCCGACCAGATTCTCCTTCAGAACACTGCCACCCTCAACGGGGATGGAGAGAGAACCGGTTTCGTCCATGATGACCACATCCGCAATGTCGGTAAAGCCGTGATCCTTGGCAAGCTGATAGTGCATCGCGGTCTGAACACGATTGCCGCCATAGGCAGTGTTGCTTTCCACGATCGTACCGTCCACGTGCTGAACCAGTGCCTTGATGAAGTCGGGGCGCAGGTGATTGGACTGATCGGATTCGCCGGTATGTACCTTGACGGCGGTGTTTTCGCCGGTGATTTCCACGCCGAGTGCGGCATAAATCGCCATCATCGCGTCGGAGGAAATATCGGAGGTATAGTAAACCACGCTTTCCGCGTCGGCACTGTGGTTGGTCAGGTCAGCGGTCTGGATGAAGGTTCCGCCGTTGGTGACGATCGTTTCCGCTGCTTCTGCGGAGACGGCGGGTGCTTCTTCTTCCGGGAGGGGGTCTTCTGCCGCAGGAGTTTCCGCATCCGGCGTTTCCACAACGGGAGTTTCCGCCGCTTCGGTTTCTTCGGTGACAGGTTCCGTCGTGCTGCCGCAGGCACTCAGCATCAGCATGGCAAGCAGGAGGGTGAATGTTTTTTTGATGTTATTTCGCATGTTTCCTTTTCTCCTTGAGATATAGAGTGATTTTTTTGAAAATAAATGTAAGCATCACGAATGCAAGCGATATGCACAACGTCTCAAAGAGATAAACAGGCAGGGTCTTGTCATAATCAAACCATTTGAATTCGGTGAGCAGAAAGAGTTCTTCGTAGAATTTACGTATGATAAAATGATAAATTCCGTACAGGGATGCGGCGGTCATGACGGTGTAAAAGCCGATCTTTGCCGCCGTTTTTTTCGGCGCGCGGATGTGCATTCCGAGGTGCAGACTCATAAACACAAAACACCACGCTGTGCTTGTCATATGCAGCTTTCGCCCGAACATCATCATGCCGGGAATGCGAAAATCCTGAAATACCACGCCCGATATCATAAGCGCGGACAGCATACAGCCGATGAAGCTGAGCATCAGAAGGAAGTTAATCGCCGTCTGCACACTGCGCTGTACGGTGTATTTTCCTTTGAATAAGGCTTTGTACCAACGGTAGTTGAGAATATTGTGGGCAAGGAAGCAGACAAACAGACCCACTCCAAGCCATTCATGCAGCGCACTGGATGCGAGGTGCTGTCCCATGAGCAGGAGGAACAGCACATACATCAGGATGTCGAGGAGGATTTTCATGATTCTGATCGGTTTCATGATGTATTCTCCTCAGTTGTTTTCGTAAATATCTGTCAGCCAGCGGTCAAATTCGGGAACCCAGTTGGATTTTTCATTTCCTGCCCCGAAGCCGTGGGGCTGACCTTCATAACAGTGTTCCTCCACTGATACACCGGCTTCTCTTACCGCATCGGCATTCGCCATGAACTGATAATAGAACGGATCTTCCGTGCCGTAAGCGTAAAAGGTGGGCGGCAGATTCGACTCTCTGAACTTTTCCACGTCGGTTGATCCTACCGAAAGTCCGCCATAGAAGGAATAGATATGTCCGATCGCCGCCGCATCTGCGGACACAAGATCAAGCGTATCGGGAATATAGTTTTCATCCAGCACAGCCGGAGTCACATCGCCTTTCCAGTTGAGCACCTGTTCGCCGCAAAGAATACCGCCTGCGGAATAACCAACCACAGCAATATCATTCGGGTCAATGCCGTACTCATCCGCATAGTAGCGCACATACCGTACCGCACGGGCAAGGTCAAGCGCGCCTTCCTCCTGTGTAAACGGGCGAAGCCGGTACTGCACAACAAAGCACTGATAACCAAGCTCGGTCAGCTTATTTGCGGTAGGATAGGTATCTCCCCAATTTCTGCGGAAAGCAAACGCACCGCCTGCACACAACATGACCGCGCCCTTGATTTCAACACCTTCCTTTGCAGGACGGTATTCCATGTGCGGCTTAAAATCCTCTGGATCGTTCCATGAGGACG
>JAFUQY010000126.1 GCA_017472105.1 Clostridia bacterium
AAATTCGCATGGGCGCGCGGCGAGGAATTCTTCTGCGAACTGTGGCTTCTCAACGATACGCTCTCGTCAGTCTCCGGTGAAGTTTCCGTATCCGTGATTATTGAAGGAAATGAAACAAATCTCGGCACCTGCTCCCTCACCGCTCCGGCAAATGAGAACGCGAAAGGCGGCAAACTCTCCTTCCGGATTCCCGTAAACATCCCTGACAAGACGCACATGACGGTGGAATGCCGCTATGTCATCGACGGCGAGCCCGCATTCAACCGCTACGACATGCTCATCCTCGACTGAATATTGAACTTATTTTTATACAACGGAGATACATATGCTTGACGTTTCACTTCCCGGCACCGGCGGCACTGTTCCGCAGATTGACAGGCACTTGAGCTGCGCCTACTTCCGCTTCAACGGGGTCGGACTCCTCATCGACTGCGGCGAAGGAACCCAGCTCGCGGTCAAAAAAGCAGGCTTCTCCCTTGGCAGAATTTCCACGATTCTCCTGACGCATTTTCACGCCGATCATTGCAGCGGTCTGCCCGGTCTGCTCCTCTCGATGGGCAACGAAGGCAGAACCGATCCGCTCCTGATCTGCGGTCCGAAGGGCGTGGACGAGATCGTGAAAGCCCTGACCATCATCGCGCCCGAGCTGCCCTTCCGCATCCGCACGCAGGTACTCGGCGACTTCGATTCCATCGACCGCGGCGACTTCCGGATCACGGCGTTTGAGCTGCATCATTCGTCAGTTTGCTTAGGCTACGACATCAGAATCGACCGTTCCGGCAAGTTTGACCGTCAAAAAGCCGAAAACAACGGGGTTCCGATGAAGTACTGGTCGAAACTTCAGAAAGGCGAATCCATCGACGGATACACGCCCGACATGGTTCTCGGCGAGTCCCGGCGCGGCATCCATGTCACGTTTGCGACCGACTCCCGCCCGTCGGATATCATCGCAACCATGGCAGCGGAGGCAGATCTGCTCATCTGCGAAGGCATGTTCGAGGCCGAAAAATCCGCACGCGCGAAGGAATCCGCACACATGACGATGGCGGAAGCTGCACGGCTCGCGAAAGAGGCGGAATGTGAGGAACTCTGGCTCACACATTACAGCCCTTCCCTGCCCGATCCGTCCGTGTGCATCGATGAAGCAATTTCCATATTCCCCCATTCCGTGCAGTCCTACGACGGCATCACCAAAACCATCCGCTTTGTAGATGAACAGGTATAATTTACCTCAATTTCTGTATTTACTTTATCAATCCAACCTTCCCGTCAAGGAGGTTTCACCATGATACTTCATTATTCTGGCAAAACAATCGACACCGGCTCCATGTCTCTGACGCGTCCGGGCGAGAACGGTGATGTGTGTCTGACACTGTACGATATTATCCTGTCAGCCAAGACCAACGGAACCGCGCCGACCCTGCATTCCCCATGCGGCGGACACTTGAAATGCAAAAAATGCACCGTCTGCGCCGTGATCTGCGAAGATGCATTTGACGAATTTGCGTCCGGGGACTACACGCACTTCAACCGCCAGCTCACCGACGACGAGCGTACCGCTTACTTCAACGCCATGCACGTCCCGGCGGATCTTCGGCCCCGCGCCGTAGTCGATCTCGCGTGCGCAATGCCGGCGTTTCCGATCATTACGGATGTTTTTCTGCCCGATCCCGAGGAAATCCGCGGTGTTTCCGCTGAGAGTGACCTTCTCGCAGACGAACTCCGCCCAGTCGTTTTGTCCATAAC
>JAFUQY010000127.1 GCA_017472105.1 Clostridia bacterium
CACACCGGACGCGATGGCGAGCGCAATGGAGAGGGGCAGGGCAATGATGGCGACAATGATGCCGGCTACGATATCACTGACCAGCTGCTTTCCGGAGTAGCCTTTGATCGTCCGGAAAAACTTGGGTTCGAATATGTTCATGATGATGCGGACAGCGTTCTGCCGTCCAACCTCCGATTGTAAGAAATATGGAATTCGTCACAAGTTTACATTATACTCCTCCCGCGCCCGTATTGCAAGTGCCCGTCGGACGAAATATTCCGCGATTTTGATGCAAAAATTGTCTATTTCAGCAGGATTCCGTTCCGTATTTTTGCACATGAGAAAGCCCGCGGATATAGGCAAACTGCTGAAATTGTGTAAATTGTACGATTTCGGTTGACAAAAATGCAAAACAATGCTACAATATTTAAGACGAAATATAGATTTATATATTTATATCTTTCTGCAAACAGGAGAAAAATCATGAAGAAAACATTATGTCTCTTCCTCGCGCTGCTCATGGCTTCTTCCGCGCTCATCAGCTGCTCTGAAAGCACTGAAAACGCAGGCGAATCCCAGGACACTGCCGCATCCGCTGTGGATCCGAACGCAGGCGAAACCGAAGCGGTCGAAACCGAGCGTATGTACGCAAACATTCCCGCTGACGCAAACTTCGACGGTCACACCTTTACCATTTTCTGCTCTTCCAACTCCGAGTACAGCATCATTCAGAACGACTTTGCAGCAGAAGAAATCACCGGTGAAGCAATCAACGACGCACGCTACAACAGAAACATCCTCGTCGGCGACACTCTCAACGTAAAGATCACCTCCGTTGACTGCGATAAGGTAGGTCACGGCAACGGCTACACCTATATTTCCCAGGACGTTCAGGGCGGTACCGGTGCTTATGATATTGCTACCGCATGCGGTTACGACACCACAAAGCTCGCACAGTCCAACTTCCTGATGGACATCAAGACCGTTCCCTATATCGACCTCGCGGCTCCGTGGTGGGACCAGGTTGCTGAACAGGATATGTCCATTCTCGGTCAGCTCTTCTTCACTACCGGTGAAATTACTACCTCCGACAACGACGCGACCTACTGCGTCATGTTCAACAAGCAGATGATCGAAGACTACGGCATGGAAAATCCCTACGAGCTCGTTGATAACTCCAAGTGGACCATGGACAAGTTCATCGACATGGCTTCTCAGGTTACCGAAGACACCGACGGCAACGGTCAGTACACCGATGCGGACAAGTACGGCGCAATGGTATGGGACGACACCATGATGGGCGTTGTCAACTGCTCCGGCGCAAAGTGCGTAACCGTCAACTCCGAAGGTCTGCTTGAGCTCACCCTCAACACCGAAACCGTAGTTGACTCCGTTACCAAGTTCCTCGACTTCGCCGCTCAGAAGCAGAACTGCTTCGCTTACCAGAGACACAACTGGACCGACGCGCTCCTCGTCAACATGTTCTCCGGCGACCAGTCCCTCTTCCTCACCCAGCTCATCCAGATCGTTCCCAAGATGCGTGACATGGACACCGACTTCGGTATTCTCCCCATCTTCAAGTACACCGAAACTCAGGACAAGTACTACACCACCATGGGTTCCTGGCACTCCGTATTCGTATGCGTACCCAACGGTCAGAAGAATGTTGAGCGCACCGGTATCATCACCGAAATGCTCGCATGCGAAGGTATGTACGACCTGACTGAAGCATACTACGAAAAGACCCTCGTTGGTAAGACCACCCGTGACGAAGAATCCCGCGCAATGCTCGACATCATCTTCTCCTCCCGTGTTTACGACCTTGGCTGGTTCTTCCAGATCGGTAGTTACAACGAATCCGTTATGAACCTCTTCCGTCAGGACAACAACAACTTCGCTTCCATGTACAAGCAGGCTTCCAAGGCTTCTGAAAGATCCCTCCAGAAGAACAACGAAGCATTCCAGGAAGCTAAGGAAGAGCTTGAAGCGCAGATGGCAGCTCAGTAATTCCGGAAACACATCGTTTTCCTCCATATGAAAAGTCCGGTTCATTCGGTTCACGCCGTTTGGACCGGATTTTTTTGCGTTTGTGCAGAATATTCATAAAAATTCTGTTGACACCGGGGAATTTTGGTGATAAAATAAAGTATCCGACATTCATTCAGAAAAGGAGAAAATTATGCTGAAGAAATCCTTATCCCTCATCCTTGCGGCACTGCTTCTTTCCGCGGCAGCCATGACCGGATGCTCCGACAGTACCGACAATGCGCAGAACGACACCGCCGACACAACAGCGAATGCTGCCGATCCCGGAACAGAGGAAACCGAAGCACTGGAAACCGAGCGTATGTATGCTGCGATCCCCGAGGACGCGAACTACGACGGTTATACCTTCACCATCCTCTGCAACTCCAACTCTGAGTACGGCATCGTGCAGAACGACTTCGCGGCGGAAGAACTCACCGGTGAAGCCATCAACGACGCAAAGTACAACCGCAACCTGCTCGCTCAGGACAAGCTCAACGTCACCATAGACGCTATCTCCACGCCCAATGCGCTGACCAATGAAGGGATCGACTACATCAAGAAGGACGTTCAGGGCGGCACACAGGCGTACGATCTGACGACACTCTGCGCATACTCTGCCGTTTCTCTCGCGGCGTCCAACTGCCTCTACGACTTCCAGAAGGTTCCGTACATCGATCTTTCCGCTCCGTGGTGGGATCAGGTTGCGAACGAATCCCTCAAGGTCATCGATCAGCTCTTCTTCACTACCGGTGACCTCACCATCTCCGACAACGACGCGACCTACTGTATCATGTTCAACAAGCAGCTGATCGAGGACTACTCCCTTGAAAATCCCTACGAGCTCGTTGCGAACTCCAAGTGGACGCTCGAAAAGTTCATCGAAATGGCTGAAAACGTATCCGCTGACCTCGACGGCGACGGCAAGTTTGGTCAGAACGACCGTTACGGCGCACTCGTATGGGACGACACCATCATGGGCGTTCTCAACTGCTCCGGCTCCAAGTGTGCAACGGTCAACAGCGACGGCCTGTTCGAACTCACCCTCAACACCGAGCTGAACATCGACGTCATCACCACCTTCCTTGAATTCACCTCCCAGAAGAACATCGTCTGCGCTTACCAGAGACTGAACTGGAACGACTCCCTCCTTGTCAACATGTTCTCCGGCGACCAGGGGCTCTTCCTCACCCAGCTCATCCAGCTCGTTCCCAAGATGCGTGACATGGACACCGACTTCGGTATTCTTCCCATGTTCAAGTATCAGGAAGAACAGGAACGCTACCACACCGCAATCGGTTCCTGGCACTCCGTATTCGTATGCGTACCGAACGGTCAGGCAAATCTTGAACGCACCGGTATCGTCACCGAATTCCTCGCATGCGAAGGTCTCTACGACCTGACTGAGGCGTACTACGAAAAGACCCTCAAGGGCAAGACCACCCGTGACGAAGAATCCCGTGAAATGCTCGACATCATCTTCTCCTCCCGTGTTTACGACAACGGCTGGTATTACAGCTTCGGCTACGGCGGAAACCTCATGGATATGTTCCGCAACTACCAGAACAACTTCGCATCCATGTACAAGCAGTCCGAACGCGTAAAGCAGAAGACCCTCCAGAAGATCAACGAATCCTACGAGGAACTCAAGCTCATGTACGCGGAAGCCGCTGAATAATCCGATAAGAAAAGGACCCGTAAAAAGGTCCTTTCTTTTTGTGTTAAACTGTGTACCAGTTTTTGACGTTCTCGAAGCCCAGTGCGACCGGATCCATGCCGTCCGTTCCGTCGTGACCGAGGATGTAGGGAATGCACCCGTCCGCGATCCCGAGATTCATGGCGGCACGTGCGGAGTTGTTCAGAAAATCCGGATCGGTGACGGTGCTCAGCGCGGCGGTTCCCTCGATTTCGATGATCCTGTAGCCGAACTTCTCATACCGGCAGGTCCGCGTGATGGCGATCAGCTTGCCGTATCCGTCGAAAATTCCCAGCGGATGATCGTGATGCGCGTTGTGATACACGTCCCGCTGTTCCAGACTTTCGCAAACCTTCCAGTCACTGCCGTACTCTGCGGCAAAGCACTTCACATGCGTTACGTCGTCAATGGTCAGCGGACGGATCGTGTAGTCCCAGTCCACGGCGACCAGATCACCGGTGTAGGCATAATACGGCGCGCAATTCACCGTGCGGATGCCGCGTTTTTCCATTTCCGCCATCACTTCGGCAGGATCGCCGGGCAGGGAATAGCCGTTCGAGACGACAAATCCGCGGAGCAGCTTGATGTACTCTTCCACGCGGTCAATGTCGTCGGAGAGGATCGTCGCGTGCAGCTCACTTCCGAATTCGTCGAGGATGATGTAGCTCTCGTCATCCTCGGTGAAGAACCGGCTGCCGTTGTATTCGTAGATCACGATCGCCTCAAAGCCGTCGCGGAGCGCGTTCCGTTCGTACAGCTTCTCAATCACGAGCTGGCTGTCGGCACGGGAGAACCGCGGGAACTGCTTTAGAAACCGGTTTGCGGCGGTGTCGTCCGTGACCTGCGCGTAGGTGAACGGCAGATTTTTGTAATACTCGCGGTACTCTGACGGGGATTTGCCGTACTGCTGACCGAACGCGCGCGTGAAGCTCTCGTGGGATTCGTAGCCGCATTCGAGCGCAATGTCGAGCACCTCACGCGACGTCATCCGCAGAAGCCGTGCGGCACGGGAAAGCCGGCTGAACCGCAGGTACTCCATCACGTTGTAGCCCGTGTAGCGGCGGAACAGTCGATTGAAATAGTCCGTCGAGAAGCCAGCGTGATACGCAACATCCGCGATGGTCATGCCCGTGTCGTGGGTGTTGTGACGGATGTAATGCAGGGCGTCGTTGATTAACTTCTGTGTTTCCATGAATCACACCTCCTTGGTTGATGGCATCATTATATCACACACCCGATTCCCGCGCTTTGCAGAAAACGACGGATTCGGAAACTTTTGAAAAAACAGTAAAAACACAAAAACACAGTAAAATGCTATTGACAAACACAGTAAAGTATAGTATAATACAATCAGAAACCACACAAAACCTCAACAAAACACAACAAACCACAGGAGGATACCATGGAAACCGGAATGCTCAAGGAAGAACGCCGCGAAGCGATTCTCGCGTACATCGAAGAAAACGGCAAGATCACGACCGCCGTCATCCAGCGGAAATTCAATGTCGGCTACGGAACCGCGATGACCGACCTCGACGACCTCGCAAAGCAGGGACTTGTCAAGCGCATCCACGGCGGGGCGATCAAGATCAAACAGGTCGGATTCAACCCGCACATCGGCAGTATCTCGGCGAAGGACAGGTGCGCGGAGGTGAAGGAAAACTACCTCGCCATCGCGAAAGCCGCCGTTGACATGATCGAGCCGGAGGACGTCGTCTACATCACCTCCGCAAGCATGGGCTACCTCATCGCACGGGAGCTTCCCGCTGACAGACGATGCACCATTGTCACCTCATCCATCACCATCGCCGAGGAGCTGCGTCAGAAACCCGCGATCCGCGTCATCGTCACCGGCGGCGAGATGCAGCAGAACGGCAATTTCTACGACGAATTCACCGCTGACGTCATCCGCCGGATGCGGTTTGACAAATGCTTCGTCACAGCGGCGGCATGTTCGGCGAAATTCGGTCTGTCGATCCAGGGCGGACGGAACATCGGCATCAAGAACCTCGTGCTCGACAACTCCCGCATGAAAATTGCGCTGATCCCGATGGAGAAAATGGGTCAGGAATCCATCATGCAGATCTGCCCGGTCACGAAGCTCGACATGATTATCACCGAAACCGACGCGTCCGAGGACGAATGTGCATCCATCGAGGAGGCCGGCGTGCAGATCGTCGCAGTCCCGAGCCCCACGAAAAACGAAGAACCTGCAGCGGAATAAACAAAAAATCCCCGTATTTCAAGAGTACGGGGAAATTTTTTTGTCAGATTCCGATAACGCCAAGAATTTCGGCAGGGGAGTGCACAATCACATCCGCACCGGTCGCGCGCAGTACGGTCTCATCGCGGTAGCCCCACGAAACGCCGACAGCGTGCATTCCGGCATTGTTCGCGGTCTCCATGTCCACGTTGGAGTCACCGATGTAGCAGAAGTGAGACGGATCCAGACCCAGCTCACGCGCGATGTGGTGCGCACCGGTGGGATCGGGCTTGCCGCTGAAGATACCGGCGCCGATGATGAGCTCGAACGTGCCTGCGGGACACAGCTTCTCAATCATCGCCACGGCGTGCTCGTGCTCCTTGTTCGTGTTCACAGCCAGACGGATGCCCGCGGACTTCATCTGCGCAATCACTTCGGCAAGACCGTCGTAAATATACGTGTGATCGCAGAAATGCTTCGAGTAAATCCCCGTGTAAATCTCCAGACAGCGGTCAACCTCATTTTCATCCGACTGCACGGATTCGGGAAGCGCAAGACGCACAAATTCGCGCACGGTGAAGTTCACACTGCGGAGAACACCCGCCTCGTCCAGTGTGGGATAGCCGGCAGTTTTCAGCATTTCGTTGAGAGAATAACTGAGATCAGGCAGGGTACATGCAAGCGTCCCGTCCAGATCAAAAATCGCGCCCTTGAATTTCAGCTCACTCATAACAAATCCTCGCAAAGTTTCGTTTTGTTCATGATAGCACAAGTGACGCCCAAAGTCAACAGTTTCCGCAAAAAGCAAAAGGAAAAGGCACCCGATTTCTCAGATGCCTTTATGTATTGCTTTAAGAATTCAATTCAGCTATATCTGAATTAGTTCCAGTGGCAGTACAGACCAACGTTCATGTTACGTCCGCCCCAAGCGTCCTTGATGGTAACAACTACGTGGTTGGTACCTTCAACGATTGCGCCTTCGATAACAGCTTCGTCGAGAACCCATTCACCGGATGCCCAGTCCTGAGTTACAGCTTCGCCGTCGTGAACGTAAACTTCAACACCGTTGAGGTAGAAGTGGATAGCGTTGTCGTAAGAACCGTAGAGCTTCCATTCGTCACAGGTCTTGAGGTCTTCGAGGTCGGTAACTTCGAAGGTGGTGTGAGCGATGAGGCCGTGTACGTTGCCAACCCAGCCGAGGTCTGCGGTGCTGTCGTTGAGTACAGCGGTGTAGGTGGGCCAGGTTTCAGCGGTAGCGTAGTCGGTAGCGAAGTCAGCATGTTCGGTGAGGTACTTCTTGAATTCGTCTCTGTCTTCAGGGAAGTGACCGCCGGCAGCAGAACCTTCTTCTACTTCTTCGCCGTCGATGTAGGGAGCAGAGAGAGCGATTGCATTCCATTCACGGTTGGTTTCCATGATGTAAGCATCTCTCTTGGTGGAGTCGAGCTGGTACCAGATGTAACCGTCGAAGTCACGTCCGCCCCAAGCGTCCTTGATGGAAACTGCGATGTGGTTTTCACCTTCAACGAGCCAGTCCATAAGGGTGTCGCCGCCTTCCTGGTTGGGAAGGATCTGAACGTAAGAGGAACCGGTCCAGTCAGAAGCGCCGGAGAGGTTGTTGTCGTGGATGTAGTAGGGCTTGCCGTTTACGTAAACATATACGGTGTTGTCATATACCATCCAGAGTTCGTAGAGAGCATCTTCGTCAAGTTCTTCAACAGTGAAGTTCTTGTAAACGGTGAGACCGTGGTAGATAGCCTTGGTTTCCGGGTCGGGGTCGTTGAAGGGAGTTTCAGCAGCGATGAAGGAGTCAATAACGTCGCCGAACGGGCCCATAGCGGTTTCCCACTTAGCCATCATTTCGTAGTCAGCGTACCAGGTGGGGTTAGCAGCCTGCCACTTAGCCATTTCGTCGGTGTCAGCGGGATATTCGCCAACGAAGCCGGGGTTAGCAGCCTTTTCTTCGTCGTTGTAGGCGTAGTAGGGGCATTCGTGAGCCATCCAGTACCAGGTGTCCATCTGTTCGATAGCGTAGCCTTCCTTTTCAGGTTCAGCTTCAACTACGGGAGCTTCGGTTTCTGCTTCAGTCTGAGCTTCAGTTTCAGCTTCGGTTTCAGCTTCAGTTTCAGCTTCGGTGTCTTCAGCAGCGGGAGTGGTGTCTTCTACTGCGGGAGTAGTGTCACCGGTGGTATCTTCGTTCGTGGTGTCGCCGGAGCAAGCTGCGAAAGAAGCAGCGAGCATGGACAGAACGAGGAAGATGCTGAGGATCTTCTTCATGATCTTGTTTCTCCTTTTGAAAAGAGTAAGTAATTATGAATGAATATAGCATTCAACACCATTAATATACACCAAAACTCCCGATATGTCAAGGGATTTAAGGAAAAATTAAAGAGTTGAATGCTATTTTTCACACAAAATTCAATTTGTTAAAGGCAAAAGCGATCGCCGGCGCACATCAGCTGATGATAACGGAGCCGAGTTCTTCGACATACGCAATTCTGGAATTGTCAGCGCCTTCCATATCCTCAGCGAACTGAGACAGGGGAATGTCCTTTTTCTCGCGCCGCAGGTAGTTGTAATGCGTGGAGCAGCCGTATTCGCGGTAGAGCTTCATGAGCGCCTCGTACTTCACATACAGCACGTCGTCCTGCCAGTAGAAGTAGTCGTCGAACTTCATCGGATGACCGAACGCGAGCAGATAGGGCTGTACACTGTTGACGCCGAAGAGACCGAAGTCCTCTGCAATGGCGTTTGCTGCGGCGGGCGTTGCTTCCTCGAACGAGAGCGGCATCATCTCACCGCCGTCGGGATAGCGTCCCACATGCACGGTGCTCATCTTCGTGTAGAGAAGCTGGGAATCGACGACATTGCCGGATGCATCAAAGAGAGTCAGCGTATCGCCGTTTCCGAGGGACATTGCCGCGCGCAGACCTGTGTAGCCGTAGGTGTTTGCGTAGTCGGTGAGCGAAATGAGCGCGTATCCGCCGGGTTCAATCACCGCGCTGCCGAAGGTCTGTGCCTTTGCGGGATCGAGAGCCTTGCCTTCATTGCCCTTGCCGATCTTCCAGCCGGAGAGCGAAACGGGTTCGTCGGAGGAGTTGTACAGCTCGATCCATTCCTTGTCGGTGCCGCGGTAGAAGACTTCGTTGATGACCACGCCGGGTTCGGGATCCGCCGCGGTTTTGGTGAAGGTCACGTCAACGGAGGCGCTGCTGTCGGTGATGACGAGATAGCCGTCTTCGTTCAGCTCGCAGTTGGTGAAGGAAATTTCGTATTCATATCCGGGATCCGCGGTTACTTCGAAGGGAATGATGATATCGCGGATGTACTGACGTTCTTCGGCGTTTTCCATATCCACCCAGCAGACCGCCACGGTGCCGCCGTCGTTCTTGGTCAGCGTAAAGGATGTGGGGTTCTTCTTCGCCGTCAGCTTGGTGTAGCGCAGAACATTGGAAGCACGGGACTTCATGTAGTCGCGCACAATCTTGAGCTGATTGTTCCAGTTGGTTCTCGATCCGCCCGCAACCGAGCCGATGGTCTGGATGGAGTATTCGGTTTCGCGTCCGGTGACGAGCATGAGGTAGTCCATGGTCTCCGCACAGATTTCGGGAGCAGCCACCGCCGACGCCATGGTGCACATCGTGGAGTAATACAGCTGAGCGAAGGTTTCGTTCTTCATCAGCTTGGTGTACCAGTTCTTGATCATCATCGAGGAAGAACCGTTCATGTATTCGTAGGGATTGTGGTCCGCACCGATACCGCCGAAGCCCATCGCGAGGTCAAGGTCCTTGCACATGAAGCGCCAGCGTCCGTCGGTGATACCGTCATTTTCGGGATGATAGAGGGATTTGTAGTCCTCGGGCGCGGTTTCGTAGTATCCGTCCGCGTTGTATCGCCATGCACGGAGGTTGTTGTGCGGCCAGTCCGTGTTGCCGATGAACGCATTGAACGCCACGTACTGGATGAAGTTTTCCATGTCGAACATGGTGTTGATTTCTTCCCAGTTTTCTTCCTTCGTGAAGTCCGCGCGCAGAATCCACTTGAGCAGGCGGAGGAATTCGTCGTATTCCGCTTCACATCCGTCGTCAAGATACCAGCCCGCGTAGTCGTAGCGTGTCGCGATGATGCCGTTGAGCGTGGTCATGTTTTCTTCGGCAACGCCGTAATGCGCTTCGAAGTAGTCCAGGTCGTAGTCCTCCTGCTGGATGAAGACGCCGTTGTACTTGCCGTTGAGGTATTCGACCGCCGGCTGGTTCGCAGGGGAGTCAAGCGTGGTCTTCTGGAGCAGGGAGAGCGCGAAGGGAGTATTGAAAACAGAGTTGGTTTCGTTGTTGCTTCCGCTCCGGTAGAGCACGGTATCGCTTGTGGAAACGGGAGTTCCGTCCGCGGTCCGGTAGCCCTGCCAGAAGCTCGATTCAAACTTGCCGGTGTCGGGCGTATAGGTGCGCCGTGCGAAGAATTTCAGCGATTTGCGCTTCTGTGCACGCTGGTACCCGCCGTTGACGCGGACGCCGCAGTTGAGACTGAACTGAAGGGAGCCGTCGAGATCGAACAGGGAATAGTTCACCGGACGTTCCCATTCGATGCCGCCCATGTAGTAGTTCGTGGGCATCTGCGGCTGAACCCATCCGGAAAGACCGTAGCGCTGTGCGTTCTTGTACGTGTCACCCTCGACGAGGATACCGGTCGCACTGCTGTACAGGTTTTTGTCGTCCGTAATCAGGGCCATGACCGGCATGTCGAACCGTCCCTCGGCGGCGTGGATGTAGGAGTAGGAATACACCTCGGAAACCATCGTCTCCCCGTCAAACAGGGCACAGCGGAGGGAGTATGTAAACGTCGAGTTGTCACCGGAATTGACGAATTTTGTCGTGATCGGTCCGGTGTATTCGGTCGAATCCGCAGTCGGCGTCGAGCAGTCGGTTGTGTAGCGCAGGGTATATGCGTTGTCATAGGTGAGGGTGAGCTCGGAGGGCTGCTGACCGGTCACGAAAATCCCCGGCTGTACGGAAACGCCGATTTCGGCAGTGTCTTCCCGGGCAGTCAGAATCGCAAGGTCGCTCTCCGTTACCGGCTCCGTCTTCTCGATGCCGCAGGAAGTCAGCAGGGCAAGGAAAATCAGGAGCGTCACAAGTGCTTTTTTCATCATCGTATATCCTCAGTGGTTGATTGTGCGGCTTCGCGCTGTTTCCGGCTGAATTCGCATCCGCAGTAGTCCTGACGGTACAGCCCGTATTCCGCACTCAGCTCAATGGAACGCTTGTAACCGTTTTTCTTTTTGAAGTCCGACGGAAGCCACTTCACGCCGTATTCCTTCTCAAGCTCCAGCCCGATTTCGTTCAGCCATGCCGCATTCTTGTGCGGACTGATCGAGAGGGTCGTGGTGAAGCAGTCGAATCCGCCGTCCCTCGCCGCTTCCGCAGTTTTTCTCAGGCGCAGCTTGTAGCATTGCCAGCACCGGGATCCGCCTTCGGGAAGCGCTTCCAGTCCGGCTGCCATTTCATAGAACGGTGCGGGATCGTATGCCGGCGCGAGGATCGGGTGGTCATATCCCGCCTGCCGGTTGAAGCGGTTCAGCTCCTCGAGCCGTGCGGTGAACTCGGATTCGGGTGAGATGTTCGGATTGTAGAAAAACAGGGTCAGATCAAAATACCGGGAGATGTACTCTAAAACGTACGAGGAGCACGGTGCACAGCAGGCATGCAGAAGAAGCCGGGGCTTTGTATTCAGTTCCGCGAGCGTCTTTTCCAGTATCAGTGAATAATTGACCTTCATGCCGTCCTCCTGTTACAATAATATTTGCCGGGTAAAGCATACCAAACCAGGTATGCTTTATTCGTTCTCATGTTGAAGCTTCAATAGAAGGAGCAATGGACTAACGTAATCCTCCTTGGACTAACCACGTCCGTGCGAAAGACTGTCAGCCATCCTTCTGTTGCAGCATTCGATTTCAGC
>JAFUQY010000128.1 GCA_017472105.1 Clostridia bacterium
ACGGTTTATCTGCGTGAATGATGAAATCCACGTCATACATTGGGCGATGGACGTTTTATCTGCGTGAATGATAAAATCCACGTCATACATTGGGCGACGGACGGTTTATCTGCGTGGATGATAAAATCCACGTCATACATTGGGCGACGGACGGTTTGTCTGCGTGAACGATGAAATCCACGTCATACATTGGACGATGGACAGTTTATGCGTGCAGATGATGCAATCCCACCAATCCAACCCACCATTACATTTTTCATGCAAATTCCACAAAACCGTTGACATTTTCATTATTTTATACTATAATTAAATCAACTTCAGGAATCGTTCACCTGATTATCACTTTCAGTTCAATTGAGGAGACAGCTATGAAAAAGACTCTTTGCATGATTCTTGCAGCAATGATGCTCGCGTCCGCGTTTGTGTCCTGTTCCGACAACAAGGCAGAAAATACCCCGGACGACACCGCTCCCGCAGCTGGGGACACCGCCGCATCCGCGGATGAAACCGTTCCCGAAACCCTCGAAGAAGAGGAAGTCATCTCCGACGATCTGCCCGAGATCACCTTCGACGGTCACGAGTACAAGATCTACAACACCAATCCCGAAACCAACACATGGTACACCACCGTGCATGTCACCTTCGAGGAAGACACCGGTGAGCCCATTACCTCCGCGATTTTCTACCGCAACATCGCTGTGGAAGACCGCTTTGACGTAAAGATTTCCGAAATCGAACACACCGCGGCGGAAGCGAAGGCCGTTATCACCGCGGGCACTGCCGAAGACATGGACCTCGTGCTCCTCGACGGCGGTGAAGCCATCGGTCTGATCCAGTCCCAGATGGTTTACGACTACAACACCGTGAACTACATCAATCTCGACAAGCCCTACTGGGATCAGAACGCGCGCAAGTACCTCTCCATCGCGAACAAGTACTACGGCGGCGTCGGCGATTTCCTGACCACGACACTCGACGAGACCGTCTGCATGTTCTTCAACCGCGCGCTCATCGATGCCTACCAGCTGGAAGACCCGTACGAGCTCGTTGACAACATGAAGTGGACGCTCGACAAGTTTGCCGAAATGGGTGCGACGGTATCCAACGACACCAACGGCGACGGCATCTTCACCGACCAGGACCGCTATTCCCTCCTCGGTCTGCGCTTCAACGTTTACCCGATGCTCATCTACGGCTCCGGCGAATCCTACGTCAAGAAGGACGAAAACGACGCGCCCTATATTTCCATCAGCACCGACCGCTTCACCTCTGTTTTCGAAAAGGTCGTTGACATCTGCCACTCCGACGGTGACCACTTCTTCTACGACGCGGACATCACCGCAAACACGATGGGTCTTTCTTCCAACCACCGCGTACAGGAAATCATGTTCCCGAACGACCAGGCGCTCTTCTGGGTGGAATGCATCTGCTGGGCAAGAGAGCTGCGCGCAATGGAAGAGGACTTCGGTCTTGTCGTTCCTCCGATGTACAACGAAGAACAGGGTCAGTATTACAGCTTCCACCACGGCCGCTTCTACGGACCTCAGATCCCCGTGACGCTCACCGGCGAATCCCTCGACCGCTGTGCAATTATCCTCGAAGCGCTGAACTCCCACTCCACGAACACCGTTCTCAAGGCATACTACGACGTATCGCTTGAAAACAAGATCGCGCGTGACGAAGAAACCGGCAAGCACCTCGACCTCATCTTCGAAACCCTGACCTACGACACCTCCATCGTTTACGACATCGCCTCCATCGACTCGGGTCTGTACACCATGGCTTCCGAAAACAAGAAGGACGTTGCGTCCTATGCGAAGAAGAATCAGAAGATCATGAAGAAGCAGATTGAGAAGATTGTGGAGAAAATTTCCGGCATGGAAGAATGAGCGGGAATACGCCTCAGCTGTAACCGCACGACAACCATCCCGCTCCTGAGAATTTCCCTCACGGAAAATTCTCCGAGGTTAAACCGCGATTTATCCGGGATATGTAATGTAGAATAGAAAAAATGGACGGTTATCCGCATTGGATGCCGTCCGTTTTTTTGTATTTGTTCTCGCCTCATCCGTCACGGATTTTCAATCCGCGCCACCTTCCCCGGCTGTGTTTTTGAAGCTGAAACTTCACGCGACTGCACGGGGAAGGCTAAACGCCGCTCGTCTGACCGCATCCTCGGATGTTATGGTGTGACTGAGAAACAATTTATGTTTACATCCCACTGTGCACCCGGACGTGCAGTCTTTAGCCTTCCCCGTGCAGGCACGAAAAGTCTAAGCCGAACAAACGCAGCCGGGGAAGGTGGCGCGATTTTTGCCAAAAAATCGTGACGGATGAGGCGTGATGAGGCGTGAAACCTCAATCCTTCCCCATCATCCGCACCGCTTCGTCCGCCAGCTCGTCCGATGTCTTCACAACCCCGTTTTCGTCCGGGACAAGCCTGTGCGCATCCTTCATCCGGCGGAACCAGATCAGCTGACGCTTTGCGTAATGGCGCGTTGCCAGCTTGATCTCGTCAGCGGCGGCGTCAAGGGTGCAGTCCCCCGCGAAGTACGGCAGGAATTCCTTGTACCCGATTGCCTGCGCCGCGGTCTGGCTGATTTTCCTGCCGGTGCACAGCAGATTCCGCGCTTCTTCGGGCAGGCCTTCGTTCATCATGATGTCAACCCGCTTCTCGATCCGGCTGTACAGGAGCGCGCGGTCGGCAAAATCGAGGATGAACACCGTGTCGTCGTACGGGATCTCGCCGGAAATCTGCTCGCGGTCGGTCTCGGTTTTCGTCTTCCCGGTCGTCTCGTACACCTCAATGGCGCGGACAACCCGTTTTACATTATTCGGATGAATCGCGTCAGCCGCATCGGGGTCAATCTCAGCGAGCCGTGCGTGGAGTGCGTCGTTCCCGTGCTCCTCAGCGAAGCGGTAGAGCTCCTCGCGCAGTGCGTCATCCCGTTCCCCTTCGGCGTAGGATGAAATCCGCATCAGGGAGTCGTGGTACATCCCCGTGCCGCCGCAAAGAATCGGAATCTTCCCGCGAGATGCGATGTCTGCGATGACTCCGGACGCAATTCTCGCATAATCGGCGGCAGAAAACTCGTCCTCCGGCTCAACGATATCGAACATGTGATGCACGACGCCGCCACGTTCTTCAAGCGTGGGAGTCGCCGTGCCGATGTCCATGCCCCGGTAAAGCTGCATGGAGTCGCAGGACACGACCTCACCGCCGAGACGTTTTGCAAGCGCGATGGCGAGACCCGTTTTCCCGGATGCCGTCGGTCCGAGGACGGATATGGTTTTGATTTTGGTCATAGTAGTTGGTACTGCTTTCGTGTGGTTTTGTGGGGTGGTTACGGGAATCTCACGGCTTTGACGCTGCCGCGTTGTGCAGGGGAGGATATTAATCAGAAAAAACCGATGTCTGCCAGCCTGACGTCACCCTTTGTCATTCTGAGGGCGGGTTATCCTGTAAATAAAAGTCCAACGTCCTGCCCGAAGAATCTGTGCATGTCCTACTCAAGTCAGTATATGTCCGTGGTTGTCTTGATTTTTCGGCTAAAGAGTACTCACTCCCGTTCATAATGAACAGTTTGCAGACATTTCATTTATGCATATCGTTCATTATAGGCGTTCGTGAGTATCCTGCATCTGAATAGTATGGAATACCACGGACATTTGCCGATCTGTACCGGACATGCGCAGATTCTTCGGGCACGAGGTACGGTTAGAATCAGAAGCGATTTTCGCCCTCTGAATGACAAAGAGGAGCGTTTGGCTTGCTGACATCAGAAATACCATAAATCATTAACACTGGAGTATTCTTCCTTCATTCAATAAACATGGCGTCCCCGAAGGAGAAAAACCGATACTCCTCCTTCACCGCCGTTTCGTATGCGTGCATGATCGTCTCGCGGTCTGCCAGCGCCGATACCAGCATCAGGAGCGTGCTCTCGGGCAGGTGGAAGTTCGTGATGAGCGCGTCGACCATCTTGAACCGGTAGCCGGGATAGATGAAAATGCCGGTGTCCGTGTCGACCGGGTGCAGGATGCCGTCCTCTGTGGATGCGGATTCGAGCACGCGGCACGACGTTGTTCCGACTGCGATGACCCGTCCGCCGGCTGCTCTGCGCTCGTTGATGAGCTTCGCCGATTCCTCCGTGACCCGGATGTACTCCGCGTGCATTTCGTGGTCGGCGATCTTGTCCTCCTTCACCGGGCGGAATGTGCCGAGCCCGACATGCAGGAGCACCGGGACGATTTCGCAGCCCTTTCCGCGGATTTTCTCCATCAGCTCGGGCGTGAAGTGCAGTCCCGCGGTCGGTGCAGCGGCGGATCCGGCAGTCTTCGAGTAGACCGTCTGGTACCGCTCGGGATTTTCCAGTTTTTGGGTGATGTACGGCGGCAGGGGCATCGTTCCGAGAAGATCGAGCGCGGCAAAAAAGCTGTCGGCACCACGCTTCACTTCGAATTTCACCACGCGGCATCCGCCTTCGATCACATCAAGCACACGCGCTTCCATGATGCCGTCGCCGAAGCCGATCACGTCACCGGGTTTCGCACGTTTGCCGGGTCCCGCGAGCGCTTCCCACGTGTCGTTCTCGCGCTGTTTGAGCAGGAGAAGCTCGACGGGCGCGGTGGATTCGGTGGGCACGGCTTTTCCGAGATCGGCGTCGTACCGGAGGATGCGGTGCCCGATGATCCGCGCGGGAATCACACGGGTGTCGTTGACGACGAGGGTGTCGCCGGGTCTGATGTAGTCGAGGATGTCGCGGAAAATGCGGTGCTCAATCGAGCCGTCGTGCCGGTGCAGAACCATCAGACGGGACGAATCGCGGGGCTCGGCAGGCGTCTGCGCAATCCGCTCCTCGGGCAGGTTATAGAAAAAATCCGAAAGACGCAGTCCGGTCTCCGGGAGGGTGTTCTTGATCATGTCTGTTCTCCGTTTGTTGTATTGACAAAATCCCGCGTCCGTGATATGATACAGGTACAGGATTTGCTGCTTTGGCATAGAATGGGGTTGAGGGAAGAAGGAAATGGCGTGGCATATGAGCCTTCCTCCGGGAGGAAGGGGGACCACGTATGTGGTGGAAGGAGACCGTGGCACAAAAAATCCGGTTATCCCCGAAGGGTCAGTCGAGAGATTTTTGAAATTACATGGATTCACACCAGTTCGCCTTCGGCGGTCAGCAATTGTTGTTAGTGCCGCATTCTCCCTCAGTCACCATAGGTGACAGCTCCCTCCCGGATGGAGCCTTGGGTAAAACCGTACGTTCACACGCCCCGCACCATACCTCTTCCTGATTCCCTCTTCCCTATTCCCTTTATTATATCTCACCTTCGTCCCGTTTTCAACCTTTTTCCGAAAATATTGCAGGAGAAGCCTATGCCAACGAAAAAATCACGCAAAATTCCGTTCCGCGGGGCGGGTTGTGCGCTTGTGACGCCTTTTACGTCGGGTGCAATCGATTCGGACGCCCTCGCGCGGATGATCGAATTCCAGATCGG
>JAFUQY010000129.1 GCA_017472105.1 Clostridia bacterium
TATAAAGAAGTATACGCGTACTACAAGAAAGAAACGGACGCAGAAAAGGAAAAGGTTATCGCAGCGGGCGGTCTTTGCATTATCGGTACCGAACGTCACGAGTCCCGTCGTATTGACAACCAGCTCCGCGGTCGTTCCGGACGTCAGGGTGACCCCGGCGAATCCCGGTTCTTCCTCTCCTTTGAAGACGACCTCATGCGTCTCTTCGGCTCCGAGCGCATTGCCGGTGTCGTTGACAAGCTCGGCATGGACGACGATACTCCCATCGACGCACAGATTCTCTCCGGCTCCATCGAATCCGCGCAGAAGAAGCTCGAAGACCAGAACTTCACCCGCAGAAAGAACGTCCTCGCCTATGACGACGTCATGAACCAGCAGAGAACCGTCATCTACAAGCAGCGCGGCGAAGTGCTTGACAACGCCAACCTGAAGGAAAAGATGAAGAGCATGATCCGCGAAACCATCAACGACGCGGTTGACAGCTTCCTTCACGAAGAATCCACCGATCAGTGGGATGTGGAAGGTCTCAAGGCGAAGTACATGATGCTCTGCACGCCCGAAGAATGGCGCGATCTCTCCGGTGAACCCGCTGAACTGCGTGAATCCATCCGCACCACTCTTCTCGAACGCGCGGAAGCTCTTCATGCATCCAAGGACGAGCTCTTCGGCGATGAAAAATTCCGTGAACTGGAACGTGTCTTCCTTCTTGAAAACGTGGACAAGAAGTGGGAAGAGCACCTCGAAGCGATGGACTACCTCATGGAAACCATCCACCTTCAGGCATACGCACAGAGAAACCCCATTTCCGAATACCGTCTCCACGGCGCGGATATGTTCGACGAAATGATTACCTCGATCCGCGACGATACCGTAAGAAAGGTTCTCGCCGTCATTCCGAGACCTCAGCAGCAGGAAATCAAGCGTGTTGAAGTCCTCAATGCGGTCAACGAAGGCTTCGCGGGCGGCGGTCAGAAGAAGATTGTTCAGAACAAGCCCGTCGTCAACAAGACTCCCAAGGTCGGCAGAAACGATCCCTGTCCCTGCGGAAGCGGCAAGAAGTACAAGAAGTGCTGCGGCGCAAATCAGGGCACTTCCGAGGAAGAATAAGGAAAACTGACATGGGATTCGGTATTCTTCTCATCGGATATTTCGTCACATTCGCGTTCTCCATCTCCAGTTACTACTTCTTCGCGGACATTTTCGGTCTCTTCATCATTCTGTACGCATTCTCGAAGCTGTCGAAGTTCAACCGTTATTTCACCGACGCCATGCTGCCCGCACTTGTATTTCTCGTCCTGTGCGGCACGGGTGCGGCGGCAATGATGTTCGATCTCTATCCCATGGACGGCACGGCAGACCTCGTCGTCGACATTCTCAAGATTGCTGCCGCATGCGTGATGCACGTGTTCGTCTTTCTCGGAACCCGCGGAATCTCCCTCGGCGCTTCATCGGATAAGCTGGTGAAGAAAACCGAGCGGAATTTCGTGGCGACCATGATCTACTACACTGCAAATCTTGCCATCGTACTGCTGTCCTTCTTCGTGGATTTTGAGACGCAGTACGTCAGCACCGTGGTGTATCTCTACTGGATTGTCTGCATCGTGCTCAATCTCGCGCTGTTCTACCACTGCTTCGGCATCCTGATCCCGGCGGATGAGGACGAAGATGCGGTGAAGCGTTCGAAATTCGAGTTCATCAACAAGATCAACGACAAATTCGACGAGCTCGATATCAAGTCCAACGAGTACCGCAAGCAGTCCATGCAGATGGCAATGGATGAAGCCATGAAGCGTGCGGACGAAAAAAAGAAAAACGAAAAGCCCCGCCACGTGCATCCGAAAAAGAAAAAATAAGTCTGAAATCAAAGAGGAGGAACCATCATGGGCTTTGGTCTGGTCACAGCCGGATTCATACTCCTGTTCAATCCGGTTTTCTATGTCATTGACGTGATCCCGGACGCAATCGGATTCTTTCTGATCGTCGCCGGTCTGACAAAACTGTCCTATTTCATCGAAAAAATCGCGCAGTCGCGGAGTATGTTCCTGAAGCTGGCGTTTGTTGAGGCCGCCAAGATCTTCTCGCTCCTTCTCATCCCGTACAACGGCGGCTCGGACAAGGTGCTGTACACGTTCGTGTTCTCTATTGTCGAGCTTCTGATGTTCATTCCCGCGCTGAATAACCTGTTTGAAGGTCTGTCCTATACCGGAATCTGGTACGGCGGCACCGCGCTTTACGCCAAGCGTGACATCACGAAGACCGTGAAGAGCGGCGGCAGAACGGAAAAGAAGGTTGTCCGCAGTGTGGATGCCATGTCGTCCGCGAAAACCGGAATCCTTGCTTTCTACATATTCCGCATCGTCGCAACCATGCTTCCCGAGCTGACCGAGCTTCAGCTGTACGATTATCTCGGCGAAGTCACGGCACTCAGCAGAAGCGCGACATATTATAAACCGTTCCTCTACGTCGTGTTCGCGCTTGCCGTCGTCATCTGGGGCGTGCGGTACATCCTCCGCGTCAGCAGATTCTTCGGCTCTCTGAAGAAGGATAAGGCGTACATCGATGCGCTGAACCGCAAGTACGAGTTCGATATTCTCCCGAAGGGCAATTTCTTCGCGGCGCGTACCATGAAGACGGTGCTCCTGCTCCTGCTTCTCGCGTCTGCCTCCTCCATCATGATCGTCCTCGACGGCGTCAATATCATGATCGGTGCAATCTCGGCAGGACTTCTCATCGCAGCAGCCGTCATGCTCAGACGCTATGTCAAAGCGGCGGTGTTCATCATCCCGATTGCCGGTGTGCGTGCGGTTCTCTCCGTCATCAATTTCGTGACGCAGTATTATTACTTCGCCGAATACAATGCAATGGATGCAAAGTGGATCTCCGGTGCGACCGAGCGTTACTACAACCTCGCAATGCTGGAGGCTGTCGAATACGTCTTCGCACTGGCATCCTTCCTGTTCTTCATTGCCGTGCTGATGAAGGCGGTCAAGGGTCATCTTGAAATCACCGGCGTGGAAACCGACAATGCCATGTATTCCAAGCGGAACCGTGATATCGAAACCTACAACATCGTCGGCTCCAAGCTCCTTCTGACAGCGGTCCTCGCCATCATCAACTTCATCATGTTCTGCGCGTACCATTATCTCACGGTGGAAATGGAGGCGATCGGCGTTATCACCACGATCATCACCCTCATCTGGATCGCGTACACGGTTTACACGACCAACACCATCGCAAACCTCGTTTACAACAAGGAGCTGGAACGCTTCTGATCCCGGACAAACACAAAACTGCGGAATCCAAAAAACGGAAACCGCAGTTTTTTTCTATTCACTTGAGTTCTCAGATGCTTCCGCCGGAGGTGCGTTCGATGACCATGTCCTGCCAGTTTTTGTTCAGCGTCACGAACCGTGCATTCCAGCCGGATACCCGGACGGAGAGCGTCTTGTACTGCTCCGGATTTTCGCGTGCGGCAAGCAGAACCGATGCGTCAATCACGTCCGTCTGCATGAAGAAGCCGCCGAGCGCGAGAAAGGTCTTCATCAGCCCGATGAGTGCCGCAATGCCGTTCTCACCCGAAACCGACGTCGGATGGAGCCGGATATCGAGCGCCGCACCGGAAACCTGCTTTTTCAGATCCGCCTTGCAGTACGATTTGATGACTGCCGTTGCGCCTTCGGTGTCCGTACCCGGCGTGGGACTGTCGTTGCCGGCGAGAATTGCGTCCTGCTTCGTGCCCATCGGCGAGGGAACACGGCTGTACATCCAGTCAATCTGCCGCCCGAATGTGGATACGCCCGGAATGTAAATCACGGGAGATTCGCCGTTGTGCGCCAGAACCAGATCCGCGAAGGTATCGAGAATCCGCGCGACATATCCGTCCGCTTCGTCGTCATCGTTGCCGTAGTAGGTGATCGTGTTCATCGCGCGCTGACGGAGTTCTTCGTAACCCTCCCAGTTGACGGAGAGCGCATGCATCAGCTCGTCAAACGACACGATTTTCTGCCGGAAGCACAGCTCGTCGATTGCATGAATGCTGTTGCCGGCATCCGGTGCACCGCCGATGTGCAGGGAAAACGCCGTGTATCTCGGACCGCCGCGGTAGTAGGACTTGCCGTTCTTCGCGCAGTCTTCGGTGAAGAGGGAAATCACCTCGGACGGCGGACCGGATTCGCGCCACTTCCACTTGCCCGGGATATCGCTCCGGTTTCGGCTGTAACAGAGATTGGCGAAATTCTGATCGATAAACTCCTTCATCCGTGCGAAATACGCATCCCACAGCTCCTCAGCCGATGCGAACGAGCGCGGATTGTCCGGTAGTCCGATAACGTCCTTCATCAGCATCGAGTAGCTGTCGAACGGCTGGTAAATGAAATAAGTCTGCCCGGGAATCTGAACCTCCCAGCAGCCGTCGTTCGCAAATCCGCGCGCCTCGATGGGATCGTATCCGATGGAGGTCAGCGAATCGAAGATCAGCTCTTCGTTGTAAACCGCAATAATCCCGCCGCCATAGCGAACCACTTCCGCAATCCGCTTCAGAAGGCGTTCGTCCGTATTTTTGTTCAGCCGCACCGTGATCGGAAAGTCGGAAATCCCCAGCTCCTCGACGATATCGAGCACGAGATAGGTGACCTCGTTCGTGACTTCGTTTCCGTCCCGGTCAATTCCGGCGAGAACGATGTTCTGATAATGTTGTGCGTCGCCGGTACCCACGGGAGTGTCGGACTGAATCCATTCGCAGCCCTTGATGAAGAAATGCGCCAGAATCTCACGCGCTTCGTCGATGGTAATCCGTCTGTCAGCGAGATCCTGCTTCAGATAGGGACCGAGCATCTCGTCAATCCGTCCGATTCCGGGCCAGTTGCCGGTCAGCCGCGTGAATGCAAAGGTGAACCACAGACTCTGCACCGCTTCATGGAATGTCCGCGGCGTCTGGAAGGGAACCCGCAGGAGCATTTCGTGGCATTCGGGATTCTTTTCGCGGGTCGCCGCAAGATACCGGCTGTGCCAGATGCGGAAATGATGCACGACGCGTTTGAGATACTCGTTGTACGGCCGGTCACTGTACTGCTCCAGCTCCTTCGCGATTCCGCCGATGCCGATTTTCAGCACGCGGTCGAATCCGAGCGTCACATGGCTCACGGAGCTGTGCACGTAATGTCCGTTGTACTGCGCCGGAACGGTATGATGAATCGCGGAACCGAGCGTTGCGGAGCCGACAATGCGTTCGCCGTCGATGAGCCGGACGGGACTTTTCCGCACGATGGCGTCGATGCAGTGGGAATACTGTTCGCGCGGCTCCATGGCGTCAAATCCGGCAACCGTGTCCACATCCACGTGCATCGTCTTCATGCATTCGTCGCCGTATCTGCCGTGCAGACTGTCCCACGCAAACTGCCGGGTCGCTTCACACAGACGTACGGGACGCGTCAGACCGGTTGTGCATAAAAATTCCATAAGTCCTCCTGTCAGTCTTCTCGTTTCCTTGTTGATTCCATTATAATACATCCGGACGGAGTTGGCAAGAGTCCGCGAAATCTTTTTGTAAAAAATTCACAAAAGCTATGGAAAAACGGAAAGGAATGTGCTAAAATAAGAAAAACAAAATTCATCCGAATCAAGGAGAAACAGCTATGCCTACCAACACCATCAAACTCGCGTACAAGAAGAGCACTCAGCTCGTTGCACACCGCGGCGTCTCCGGTCTGGAACGTGAAAATACCGCAGCCGCATTCATCGCAGCGGGCAACCGTACCTACTTCGGCGTGGAAACCGACATTTACCACACCTCCGACGGCAAGTATGTCTGCCACCACGACGGCTCCACCAAGAGAATCTGCGACGTTGATCTTCCCATCGAAGGCTCCACTTTTGATGAACTCCGCGCGCTCAACCTGACCGACGTTGACGGTGCGACCGACAGAGGCGAAATCCGCATCTGCACGCCCTACGAATACATGAAGATCTGCAAGAAGTACGCAAAGCACTGCGTTCCCGAGCTGAAATCCAACTTCACTCTCGAAGAAATGAAGGAAATCATGCAGATTTTCGCGGATGCCGACTATCTCGACGACACCTGCTTCATCGCGTTCAACATCGCAAACCTCGACCTCGTCAAGCAGATCCGTCCCGAACAGGAATGCCAGTTCCTCACCTCCAAGTGTGACGATGGTCTCCCGGCTATGCTCGCCGAAAGAAAGATGGGTCTCGACATCCACTACGGCGCGCTCACTCCCGAAAGAATCAAGGCATGCCACGACGCCGGTGTTGAAGTAAACTGCTGGACTGTGGATGATCCCGAAAAGGCACAGGAACTCATCGACTGGGGTATTGACTATATCACCACGAACATTCTCGAGTAATCCGGCGCTTCGGCTGCATAAATCAACCAATCTGAATACGGCATGGGATGCTGTCGTCTCACGCCGTATTTTTTTGAAAAAAATTCCGGATTTAGTGGAACAAAACGCATACATTCTGCGTCTTATCTGACAGAACACCAAAGGAGGTACGATATGACAAAGAAATTACGCATGATTCTGATCGCCGCGGGAATTCTTGTCCTGCTTGCCGTGCTCTTTCTGCTGTTTTTCCGTCCGCTTGTGATTCCGGGGATGGGCTTGGACAGTGACGGCGGAACCGGAGAGATCGGCGTGTACGTGCAGTTTCCCGTGTACGACAAAAGCTGTGAGTACGTGACCCTCGTGATCGAGAACAACACCGGTGAGACGGCGGAGTTCGGCAGTCAGTGGTCGCTTGAGAAAAAGGTTCTCGGTCAGTGGTCTGCCGTGCCGTTCCGGAACAACGTCGGCTTCACGAGTGAGCTGAGAATGCTTGCGGACGGCGGAACATGGGCGGAACGGTGTCATCTCTCACTGTTCGTCGGATCGGTCGGTGAGGGCGAATACCGGATTGTGAAGAAAATCGGCGAAGACAGTTACTTTGCGGAGTTTGAAATCGGCACATCCGTCATCACGGCGGAGACACCGTACGGACACGAGAAACTTGAGAATCTCTCGCTGAATCCCGATGAAATCCCGGTCGGCAATGCGGTTATGATGGAAAACGGACAGCTCAAAAATGCGGACGAGCTTGAAAAATTCCTTGCGGCTTGGAGTTCTCACGGACTCGGATACCAGATGCGAAGCGCATACCGCGGAGATGAAGGGCAGGTTGTGCTCGAGGACGTGACGATTCTCGATGACGACAAAATCCTGTGGCAGGCTGACACCCGGCGCGCACCGAACGGACGGATCACGCAGAAATATTACAGCAATATCGTCACCGACGGCGAGCGGCTGTATCTCTCCGACTGGAACGAATACCGCGGCGACGGAAGCGAACGCATTCTGCTGAATTTCACGCTTCCCGAAGACATCGCGGCAAAAGCGGCGGAGACAATCCAAAACGCCGGAGACCGCGAAATCATGCTCAGACGGTGGTCAAAGGACGGCATGCACAACGCGATCATTGTCCGGAACGAAATCGGTGTGACGCATCACTACGAAGACGGCGGGGAATCGGGCAAAATGATCTCCGTCACCACGGAAAATCTCGAGAATCCCGAGCAGATGGAATACGTCGATCTGCAATGGACGGACGACGCCAATCTGATGGTGATGGTGCTGACCAATCCCGGCGAGGCATCCCCGTGGTATTACTACGAATTCATCAACACGGAATTTGACGAGACGCTTTCCTATACCACATCGGCATATGAATACCGCTGGGTGAACGATCACATCGAAATCCCGGAATAAACAGCAAAAAAGATACGGCGTGAGCATGAGTCATACCGTATCTTTTCTTCATTATAATCGATCAATGCCGCAGACCGTCAGCACACCGTTTGACACGGTGAACTTCACTTCAAATCCTGCGTAGGGGAAGCCGTAGATTCTCTCCGGGTCATTCTGATACGACGGCCGTGGATCCTCTCTCAGAAGAGCCGTCAGCGCATCCCGCTTATTCTCCGGCAGCTTCGCGAGCAGAGCATCCGGGATCACAACCTCAACCCGTTCACCGGTCACATCCGACGAGAATCCGCCGAGCGCATCCGGCTGGCAGTCCGCGTGAGGAAGGTAGGGCTTGATGTCGTAGATGGGAGTGCCGTCCATCATGTCGATGCCGGAAACGTGAATCACCGCACCCGCGTCCGTGCCGTATTCAACGGACTCCAGCTTCACGCAGGACAGCCCGATCGGATTGGGACGGTTCGGCGAGCGCGTTGCGAAGACACCCATCCGACGGTTGCCGCCGAGTCTCGGAGGACGCACGGTCGGTGACCATTTCCGGCTCTCAACGGACGACGCAAATGCACCGGAAAAGCCCCAGATGATCCAGAGATGGGAATATCCCTCCAGTCCGCGCAGGGCATCGGGATTGCGGTATTCCTTCTCAAAGACAATCGTGCCGGAAAGTCCGGGTACAATGCCGCTCTGACGGGGAAGACCGAATTTGTCGGGAAAGTCCGTGCAGATGTGAGCAATGGTTTCGAGTTTCATGTCCACCTCAGCCGCCGAACTGGGAATTGTAGGTATCGTTTCCGAATTTGCCGGTGTATTCCTTCTTCGAATTGCGCAGATCCGCGGTCAGCCAGCGGTACACGGACACGATCGTGAGAATCAGGGCATATGCGAAGGTGTAAATCAGCCAGACAATCAGCCCCGAGCCTTCATAGCCGCCCATGACGCCGAACAGGAGCCAGAACGCCGCACAGGTGCCGATGTAGTGCAGGAGCAGACGGAGCGGGAAGACGAGCAGATCGGAGAAAAGGAACCGGTCGGCAAGTCCGAGGAGGAAGGAAAACGCCAGCAGTCCCAGCACCATCGGAAGCGTCGGAACCCATGTGGAGTCGACCGAGTACCCGAGCAGATACACTGCCGTGACAGAAATGGAATAGAAAACACATCCCTCGGTGAATGCGGTTTTCAGCAGTTTCAGTTTATTCAAGGAAGTCCTCCGGAAAAGTTGTTTTGAGATAGGATACCATAAATTCATGAAGGGATATGGGGTTTTCTTTGAACGGCATCTGAAATGAGTCTGAACATTCCGTGAACGGACGGTGCTTCCGCGGTCTGACAGGAAATGGCAGAATCGGCGGTCTGAAATGTATAATGAATATTTTTAGTGAATAAATGTATGTTCATCCATTGACAGAACGTGGCGAAAGATGTATAATAATACTGACTATGCACTGTCATGCAAAAAAATCAGCACCAAGCTGTTTCAATACAGGAGTTCAATCATGTCCGACAAACCCAAGCTCTCCAGACACGAAGCCCGCGAGATCGTTTTCCAGCTTCTTTTCGCAAAGGAATTTGATAAAGAAGCCGATCCCGTCGAATTCTACGACAACCACGCTGACAACAGCGAAACCGAATACAACGCGTACATCCGTACCACCTTCCTCGGCGTATGCGAAAAGCAGCCCGAGCTCGATCCCGCCATCGAAGCGGCGTCCATCAAGTGGAAGATGTCCAGAATGTCCACGGCAACCCGCTCCGTACTCCGTCTTGCGGTTTACGAGCTGACCTGCACCGAAGTTCCCGCCAAGGTCGTTCTCAACGAAGCGGTCGAAATCATCAAGAAGTTTGACGCGGAAAATGCCCCCGCGTTCGTCAACGGCATCCTCAACAAGATCGCCCGCGACAACACGAAGATCGACGGCGAAAATGCGTAACCGTCTGTATCTGGGCATCGACACCAGCAATTACACCACCTCTGCCGCAGTCTGTGACGGAGAAGGGAATATCCTGCTCAACGCGAAGGTGCCTCTGCCCGTCAAGGAAGGCGAGAGAGGACTGAGACAGAGCGACGCGGTGTTCCACCATGTAAAAAATCTGCCCGAAGCCGCACGTGAAGCCGGACGCGTCCTCGATGAAAACCGGGACAAAACGCTCATTTCCGTCGGATGTTCTGCCACTCCGCGCGACACCGACGGCTCGTATATGCCGTGCTTTCTATCCGGACTTGCCGCGGCTGAGCTGACTGCGAATGTGCGTGGTGTGCCGCTTGTGAAGGTTTCCCATCAAGCAGGACACATCATGGCGGCTCTTACGTCGGCCTGTGTCAACGCCGGTGCGGACCGTGACGTCATCATGAACGGCAGATTCATCGCGTTCCACGTCTCCGGCGGCACAACGGACGTTCTTCTCTGCGAACCGGACGAGCGGCGGATCTTCAGGATCACCCAGATCGGCGGCACGAAGGACATCAACGGCGGTCAGGCAATCGACCGTACCGGCGTCAGAATGGGACTTCAGTTCCCGTGCGGTGCCGAGATGGACAAAGCCGCGCTCACGTTTGCAGGGAAGCTCACCAGGCCCGGAATCTCCGTGAAGGACACGTGGTGCAATCTCTCAGGCCTCGAGAACAAGGCGGCACAGCGGTTTGAAGCGACGGGAAGCATCCCCGAAACCTCCGCATACACCCTCGATTTCATCGCAAAAACGCTCGAGAAAATCACACAGAACGCGCTGGTACAGTACGGCGATATGCC
The DNA here is from genome assembly GCA_017472105.1 of Clostridia bacterium. The sequence goes on from JAFUQY010000129.1 coordinate 10,502, forward strand.
CGTAATCTACGCCGGCGGCGTCATGAGTTCCCGGTACATCCGCCGGACACTTGAAAAATACGGAATGTTTGCCGATGCCTGCTATTCCTCCGACAACGCGGCGGGAGTTGCTCTCCTTGCCCGGGAATACGACAGACGCGGCATCTCGATAGAATGAATAACGATATTACTGCAAAAACGCCCGAAAAATTCCCGGGTGCTCTGACGGTCACTCAGCTCAACGAGTACGTCAAGCGCCTCATCGACATGACTCCCCAGCTCACCGACGTGTACGTCAAAGGGGAGATTTCCAATTTCAAAAATCATTACAGCACCGGTCATTACTACTTCACCCTCAAGGATGAAGGCGGTCAGCTCCGGTCGGTCATGTTCAAATCCGCGGCGGCGAAGATGAAGTTCATCCCCGAAGACGGCATGAAGGTCACCGCGCACGGACGGATTTCGTCGTTTGTACGGGACGGTACCTACCAGCTCTACTGCGACGGCATGGAACCCGACGGAATCGGTGCGCTTTACGTTGCCTTCGAACAGCTCAAACGGAAGCTCGAGTCAGAAGGCCTGTTTGATCCCGCACGAAAGAAGCCGCTCCCGAAGATTCCCACCAGAGTCGGCATCATCACATCCGCAACCGGTGCGGCAATCCGCGATATGATTAACGTATGCGGACGCCGTTTCCCTTACGCGAAGCTGGTTCTGTATCCCGCACTCGTTCAGGGACCCGACGCACCACCCCAGCTCATCGCCGGCATGCAGTATTTCAACTACACCCGGAGCGTTGACGTCATCATCATCGGACGCGGCGGCGGTTCCATTGAGGACCTGTGGGCGTTCAACGATGAAGGACTCGCCCGTGCGGTAGCGGCATCGAGAATCCCGGTCATCTCCGCAGTCGGTCACGAAACGGATTTCACCATCTGTGACTTTGTAACCGACCGGCGGGCACCGACTCCTTCTGCGGCAGCCGAGCTTGCGGTTCCCGACACGGCAGAGCTGAAACGGAAGATTTCCAATATTATAACGCGCGAATCCGACGTCATCCGTGCGGTGCTCAGACTGCGCCGCGAAAAGCTGGAATCCCTCGCAAACAGCCGCGCGATGACCGATCCCGGAAACCTCATCGAGGACAAGCGGGTTCTGCTCGATCATCTCTCCGACAGACTCCGGCTCGCCGAAGACAGGGAAATCCAGATGAAAAAAGCCGAGATGGCGGCGGCGGCAGGGAAGCTCAATGCCCTCAATCCGCTTTCCGTCATTTCCCGCGGATACAGTGCGGTTTACCGCGACGACGGTGCGCTGGTGAAGAAAATCGAGGACGTTGAACCGGGTGACAAGGTCGCATTCAAGACCATCGGCGGCGAAGCACTCTGCACCGTTGACGAAATCAGAAAACAGAACGGGTGAAAACCATGAACAATGCTATGAATATGAATGAAAACAAGCCGAATATGGAAGAAATGACCTTTGAGGTTGCCATCGCCCGTCTGGAAGAAATTGTCCGGATGCTCGAAGGCGGAAGCGCACCGCTCGACAAATCTCTCGCCATGTTTGAAGAAGGCGTGGCGCTGGTGAAGCTGTGCAACTCCCGTCTGGATACGGCGGAACAGAAGGTGAAAATCCTCACGAACGCCGGCGACGGAACCCTCGTCGAAACCGATATGAAATAAACGGAGACACACATGGAAAACAAGACTTTCACAGCGGTGGAATCCGCGCTCCGCGAAACTGCGGAAAAGGTTGAAACCGCGCTGACCGAATATCTCTCCGAAAAATACGTGGGCGACACCGTGACGGCTCGGGCGATGGCATATTCCACCCTCGGCGGCGGCAAGAGAATCCGCGCTTTTCTGGTGCTCGAATTTGCGAAGCTGTTCGGCGGCAGTGAAGAAGCGGCGATGCCCTATGCCTGTGCGCTCGAATGCGTCCACGCGTACTCCCTGATCCACGACGATCTGCCCTGCATGGACGACGATGATCTCAGACGCGGCAAGCCTTCCTGCCATATCCAGTTCGGTGAAGCCGAGGCGCTTCTTGCAGGGGATGCACTCCTCACCTTCGCGTTTGAGCTGTGCGCGTCCAACCGCTATGTTTCCCATAAATCCGCGCGTCTTGCCGTGGCTGAGCTGGCGAATGAAGCCGGAGCGGTCGGCATGGTCGGCGGACAGACTCTCGATCTCGCGAACGAAGTACAGAGCTACGCGGATCTGAGAAAAATTTACCTGAAAAAAACCGGGGCTCTCATCCGTGCGGCATGCCTTCTCGGGTACTACGCCGCATGCGACAGACCCTATGCAAAAGATATCGAAAACATCAACCTTTACGCTGAAGCCGTCGGTCTGGCATTCCAGATTCACGATGATATCCTCGACGTGAAGAGCAGTACCGAAATACTCGGCAAAACCGTCGGCAGTGATGCGAAAAACGACAAGAAAACCGTTCTCGCATTCCTGTCGATGAAAGAAGCGGAAGCGGAGGAGACCCTCCTGACCCTGCTTGCCGTCGAAGCGGTATCCGATTACCACGCCAGCGATCTTCTCTGCAAGCTCGCCATCTGGCTTCTCGCGCGGCAGAAATGAGACTGGACGTTTATCTCGCCGAACAGAATCTGGCAAAGAGCCGGAACCGCGCATCCGAGCTGATCGCGGGCGGATTTGTCACCGTCAACGGCAGAGTGATCACAAAATCCTCCTATGACGTGAAAGAAAACGACGCGGTTGCCGTCACCGGGGAAGAGCACGGCTTTGTCGGACGCGGCGGCATGAAGCTCGACGGAGCACTGACCCGCTTCGCGCTCGACGTGACGGGATTTGTCTCAGCCGATATCGGCGCATCCACCGGCGGCTTCACAGACTGCCTTCTCAAACGCGGTGCTGCGCATGTCTACGCCGTCGATTCCGGGCACGGTCAGCTTGACGAAAGCCTGCTGAACGACTCCCGCGTCACCAATCTCGAAGGCGTCAACGCGCGTTATCTCAGCCGGGAGCTGATTCCGGAACCGTGCAGAATTGCCGTGTGCGACCTGAGCTTCATTTCGCAGACGCTTGTCATTCCCGCGGTGCGTCAGATTCTTGCGGACGACGGGTATTATCTCGCTCTCATCAAGCCGCAGTTCGAATGCGGACGCGAGGGAATCGGCAAGGGCGGCATCGTGAAGGACAAAAAACAGCATACACTCGCAATCCGCAAGGTTCTCACATCCGCCAGAGAAAACGGACTGATCCCGCAGAAAATCATGAAATCTCCCATTACGGGCGGCGACGGGAACACGGAATTCCTCTTCCTTGCATCCGTCGGCGGAACGGACAGCGTAACCGATCATGAGATCCGGGAGGCCGTCAATGAATAAAACCGAAACCATCGTTCTCATCCCCAATACATCGAAAAATATCGAGCACGACAAGCTCATCTCCATGCTGCACCGTCTCACATCCGGCGGCTGCCGCGTATATACACTTCCGGAATTTGCCTCTTACCTCTCCTTCACGGGAGATCTGGTCACGGTGAACAACGACAGAAAAGACCTGTCCGGCATGGATGCGGCTCTTGTGCTCGGCGGCGACGGCTCCATCATCGAAGCGTCACACATGCTGCTCGGCGAAAACATCCCCATCCTCGGCATCAATTTCGGACATGTCGGCTTCCTCGCAGAAATCGAAATGAGTGAAATGCATCTGCTTGACGCTCTGATCGACGGCAGCTACGGGATCGACGAGCGCATGATGCTTGATGCGGCTGTGACCGACGCCGGCGGACGAGTGCGCGGTACGTTTACCGTTCTCAACGACGTGGTGCTGACCAACGGTCCCGTTGCGCGTCTGATTAAATTCGACGTGTACTGCGACGATGTGAAGGTCGAAACCTGCCGCGCAGACGGTATGATCGCATCCACACCCACGGGCTCCACGGCGTATTCGCTCTCGGCGGGCGGTCCCGTGCTGTATCCGTCCCTCGAGGGCATCTGCCTCACGCCGATCTGTCCGCACACCCTCAACTCCCGCCCCATTATTTTCCACGGCGCCTCCGTGATCCGGCTGACGAATTTCTCGACCAACAACGCCGCGGTCTACCTCAACGCAGACGGACGGGACGACATCCGGATTGAAGAGGGTGACACCGTCGATATCCGGCGCTCGCCGTACAGAACACGTCTCATCCGCATCAAGAAGGGCGGATTCCTCGGTGCGCTCCACACCAAACTCTCCGAGAAATAACGGAAAACCTGACCCTGAACTCTATTTTGTCAATACAAGCACGAAAGGATTGCCATGAAGATCAAGCGACACAACAAGATTCTTGAGATCATCGAGAATTACAACATCGAAACCCAGGAAGAGCTCATCGCAAAGCTGAAGCTGGCAGGCTTCGATGTGACCCAGGCAACCGTATCCCGCGACATCCGCGAGCTCAAGCTGCTCAAGCAGATGTCCGATATGGGAACCTACAAGTACGTCGTACCGAAGAACAACCACAGCGAAAACCAGCATGTTTACAGCCGTGCGCTGGCAAGCTCCATCAAGAGCGTGGATTCTTCCATGAACGATATCGTCATCAAGACCTATCCGGGTATGGCACAGGCAGTCGCGGCAGGGGTTGACTCCCTCCACGAAACGGATATTCTCGGATGCGTTGCAGGGGATGACTGCATCATCATCGTCACCCGCGACACCGAATCCGCCGTTTCCATCGCGCACCGCATTACCAAGCTCATCAATTCCTGACAGAACCCATGCTCTGGAACCTGTATATAGAAAACATCGCCGTCGCGAAACAGCTGGAAATCCCGGTCCGTGAGGGCTTCACCGTCATCACCGGACAGACGGGCGCGGGCAAGTCCATCATCATCGACAGCCTGCTTCTGCTCTGCGGCGCGAAGAACGGACGGGAGCTGATCCGGAGCGGAGAAGAGAGAGCCGTGGTGTCCGCCATCTTCGGATGCACAGAACAGGCGGCAGGCCGTCTCAGTCAGCTCGGATATCCGCCGGACGAAAACGGGGAGCTGGAAGTCAGCCGCACGATCAACGCCGACGGACGCTCCACAGCGAAAATCGGTCGGAAAACGGTGCCCATCTCCGCGCTCAAAGAGGTTTCCGCCGTCCTGCTCGGCATCCAGACCCAGAGCGAGCGCAGTGCGTTTGCCGACAAAGCGACCTATCCCGCGCTTCTTGACGCCTTTGCCGATACGGACGCGGAGCTTATGGAATACGGCGCGGCTTACGAAAAGCTGACCGACGTGCGTTCCCAGCTTGCGGAGCTGAAAAAGGCGATGAACGAGCGGGAAATGATGCTGGACATCCTCCGGTATCAGAAAAAAGAGATCGACGCGGCAAAATTCACCGCTGACGACGAGGAAGAACGGCTGATCCGCCTGCGGACGAAGCTGAAATCCATCGAGCGCGTGGCGAAATATTCCGCAGTCGTCACAAAATCCCTCGCGCACAGTGAAAAGGGAGTCACCGCGGCATACCTGATCGAGCGCGCTGAAAACGCCCTGTCCCAGCTGACCGACGTGGTCGAAGGGGCGGACGAAATGGTGGCAAAGCTGACGGAATACCGCTACGAGCTGATCGACATCGCGGAACGCGTCAGTGATGCCCTCGGCGACGACATGGACAACCCGGCTGAGAAGCTGACGCAGGTCGAATCCCGCCTGTCCGTGATCGAGCGGCTCGAGAAGAAATACGGCGCGACCATCCCCGAAATCAAGGCAAAGCGTACGGAAATCGCAAAACGCATCGCGGATCTGGAGGAAGGCGACATCCGTCTGACCGAACTTCAGCATGAGGAGCAGAAGTGCATCGAACATGCGGCAGAACTGGCGAAAAAGCTCAGCGAAAAACGTCAGTCGGCGGCAGTCAGGCTGTCCGAGGAGATCATCACATCCCTCCGATTCCTTGATATGCCGAAGGTACGGTTCCGCATTTCCGTCACTCCAATGCACGACGCGAGCGGCGGTTATGTCTTCCGTCACGACGGTTTCGACGACGTGGATTTCCTCATTTCCGTCAACACCGGCGAGGATATGCAGTCCCTCGGGCGCGTCTCCTCCGGCGGTGAGCTGTCGAGAATCACGCTTGCCGTCAAAACCGCGCTGGCAGGGAAGAACGACTCCGGTACGCTCATTTTCGACGAAATCGACGCAGGCGTATCAGGCGGAACTTCCGAGAGAATCGGCATCATGCTCGATAAGCTGGCAGAAAACGCGCAGGTCATCTCCGTCACCCATTCTCCGCAGATTGCGTCCATTGCGGCGTGCCATCTGCTGATTCAGAAAAAGGAGACGGACGGCAGAACCGAAAGCTCCGTTCACGAAATCACCGGGGACGAGCGCACAGCGGAAATCGCCCGCATCATCGGCGGCATCAATGTCACGGAAAAACAGATTGCCGCGGCACGGGAAATGCTGACGAAAAACGCATAGACTCAGAAAATAATATCCAATATTATTATAAAATCAACTTACAATCCCACAGGAGCAATACAAAAATGACTATTTTTGACGAACTCAAAGCGCGCGGTCTGATCGCGCAGATGACTGACGAAGAACAGATCAAGGATCTTATCAATAACGGCAAGGCTGTTTTCTACATCGGCTTTGACCCCACAGCGGACTCCCTCCACGTAGGTCACTTCATGGCGCTCTGCCTGATGAAGAGACTCCAGATGGCTGGCAA
>JAFUQY010000130.1 GCA_017472105.1 Clostridia bacterium
CTCATGACCGAGAAAACGTTCCCGGTTGTGCAGTTCAGGTGGAAATAAGCAATGCAGAATGAAATGAACGAGGTACACGATATGAAAAAAATCCGCATCGCACAGATCGGGACGGCGCATGACCACGCATCGGTCACATACGCCAGCCTCCTGAAGCTCACGGACGATTTTGAAGTCGTCGGAATCGCGGAGCCGATCGAAAAACATAAGAAGAATCTCGACACCGTCGCGGCCTATCAGGGAACGCCCCACTACACCGTTGAAGAGCTCCTTGAAATGGATCTGGACGCCGTCACCATTGAAATTGAGGAATGCTGCGCCACCGAATACGCGCAGATGTTTGCCGAGCGCGGTGTTGCGGTACAGCTGGACAAGCCCGGGTCTCCCGGAGTCGACGCATTCGTGAAGCTCGTGGAAACCTGCCGTGCGCAGAATCTCCCGCTCCAGCTCGGGTACATGTACCGCTTCAATCCCATGATCCGCCGTGCCATAGACGAAGCGAAGAAGGGCACGATCGGTGAGGTTTACTCCGTCGAAGCGCACATGAGCGTACATCACGCGATCCCGAAGCGGACATGGCTCGGCGGATACAAGGGCGGTATGATGTACTGGCTGGGATGCCACCTCGTCGACCTCGTTTACCAGATTCAGGGCGAGCCGGAGGAAGTCATTCCCATGAACTGCCAGTCCCCGATGAGCCGTGATGACGGCGTTGACACCGAGGATTTCGGGTTCGCGGTGCTGAAATACAGAAACGGCGTGTCCACGGTCAAGACATCCGCCGCCGAGTTCAACGGATTCGCACGCCGTCAGCTCGTCATCAGCGGTACGAAGGGCACGATCGAGGTCTACCCGCTGGAAACCGGATCACCCACGGGCAAGGGAACGGTATCCTACGCGAGATTCACGCCCGCCGAGAGGGAAACAAGCCCCTTCCGCGACTGCTCCGAGAGATGGGAATGCGACCCGTTCGACCGGTACGACAACATGATGCACCACTTTGCATGCCTTGTGCGCGGCGAATGCGAAAATCCGTACACGTACGACTACGAAATCGCGATGTTCAGGCTGTTCACGAAGTGCTGCGGCGGGGAGAAGCGGTAAATTCCATGAAACATCAGCCGGGATTTTTCCCGGTTTTTGTTTTCTCCACGATCCGTTGATAAAATCTCCACCACGCATCATGGGATAATCCCACGCATCGTGGAGAAATCCGCAAAAACGCGGTTATTGACGGCGGCAGAAACATATGGTATCCTTATATCAACGACGTCGTATCTTTTGTCAAGGAGAAAACCAATGGATCTGAAAATTGCAGAACGGCTGAGAAAATACCGCAAGGAGCGGGACATGACGCAGGACGCGCTGGCACAGGCACTCGGGGTATCGCCCCAGTCGATTTCCAAATGGGAATGCGGCGACGGGTACCCGGACATCACGTTCCTGCCGACGATTGCGAACTATTTTGAAATCACCATCGACGAGCTGATGGGCAACGACGAAATCGGACGGGAGCAGGATATTGACGCTTTCTACGATTTCATCAACAGCACGAACGACAGCGAGGCATGTACGAAAAAAGCCGCCGAATACATGAAGAAATATCCGAAGCGGTATGGAATTACAGGACTGTTTCTGAACGAAGCATCCGGTCTTTCCGCTGAAAAACGGGAGGAATATCTGCCGCTGATGCGTGAGACCGCTAAGAGAGTCATGAAGGAATGTACCTTGCAGTGGGTGCGGGAAAAGGCAGTGCAGGTAATGTGCAGCGTGTGTCCCGACGAGGAATTTGACGAATGGTACAGTCTCTGCGCCGATGAGTATGATGCTTACCGCGGGGAAGTGCTCGAAGAACGGCTGTGGAAGCAAGGCAAATGGGACGAGAGCCGTGTGCGTTTTGATGTGAACAATCTCCTCATTCTCCTTCATTTCATGAACCGGAAGAACCGCAACTGGGCGGCACCGGAGCGGGCAACGGAATGGTTCAAAAACAATATCCGCATGATCGAATTTTTCGGAGAAAACGGCGAAATTCCGCGTGCATGGTGGGGAAAGTACGCGAATCTCCACTTCCGGGCGGCATGCTCCTCGTTCGGATGCGGGAACAACGATGCGGCATGGGAATATCTCGAAAAAGCGTTTGAACTCTATCCTCGCTGGCTGGAAATTCCCGAAGGCGAGGAGCTGGAACTGGGCAGATTCATCCTGTTCAACGACGTGAAGGCACTGAAAAAACGGTGGCGCGTTCTCATTCCCGGGGTGGGCGAGGAATACTGCTCCGACTACTATTTGTTCTGCCATGGCAGCGATGATATGTACCGCGCTATGACCGCACCGCACGGGTGGGAGTGGTTCAACGGCGTGCGCGATGACGAGCGATTCAAGGCGGCAATTGAGCGTGCGCGGATTCTCGCCGAAACCTACCCGGAACCGGAGGAAACCGAATAAATTCCACCCGCGCGGTAGAAATCCTACTCCCGGTAGGGTTCTCTGTCGGATGCGGTTCTTGACGGAGGGCACTTTTTCTGGTATTCTGTTATCGGACGAAGGGCCCTCGTACTTTTGATTTGTGAGGTAAAAAATGGAACTGCAATTTGCTTGCCGGCTGAGAAAATACCGCCGAGAGCGTGACATGACGCAGGAGGAGCTTGCGCAGAAAATCGGCATCTCTCCGCAGTCCGTGTCGAAATGGGAACGCGGCGACGGACTCCCGGACGTGACAATGCTCCCGCGGATTGCCGGATGCTTCGACGTGACGATTGACGCCCTGCTCGGGTATGACGACGGGGTACGTGAGGAGGATATCCGTGCGTTTATCTCCGATGTACACGGGGATGTGCTCACGGAGACGGAAAAGCTGGAGCTCTGCATGAAATACCGCGCGAAATATCCCGACAACGACAGGATTCTCCACACAATGATGTGGCTGATTATGTATCTCGAGGACAAGGCTTTGCGTGAGGAATACCTGCCGGCACTGCGGGACTGCTGTGAGACCATCATCCGCATCTCCACGGAGCAGGTCTACCGCGATAATGCAGTCGGGTTCATGTGCCGCATCTGCGCGGATCACGAGCTGGAGCACTGGCACGGCATGTGTGCGCAGAGCTACGAGGCATACGCCGGGGAAGTGCTGGAAAAACGGCTGAAATCGAAGAACGACCGGGACGGCTACCTCGCACAGCACGACGTGAACAATCTGCGGATCGTGATGCACCTGTTCTCGCGCTTGGATGAAATGACCGACACAACCTCGCCGCGCGGCGTGAAGCAGATGAAATTCCGCATCCGGATTCTGGAAGCACTTTCGGAAGACGGCGCTGTTCCGGACGCATGGCTCGGAGAATATGCGCACTGTCACATCCGCCTTGCCTGCCGGTGCTTCGCGGACGGAAACTCTGACGAAGGCTACTTCCACGCGGAGACGGCACTGGATGCGGCGGAGAAGTGGTGGAGCATCCCGGACGGCGAATACATGAAAACAGGCGACACGGAAATCTTCGGCGGATGCGAGGTTCTGCGGAACGAGTGGCTGCTCCGGCGCGGGAACGGTGTACTGGAAGACTCGTCGCACGATTTCCTCTGTTTCCTCGGCGGCAGGGAGTCGCTGTACGTGGTTATGACAAACTGGCCGGGATTTGATCCCGTACGCGGGCAGGAACGGTTTGAAGCATGCGTGAGACGGGCGGAAACTCTCATGAACGGCGCGGAATAAATCCACCCGGAGGATAAAAATTCCACTGCCGGTTGCAGGCTGTGTCGGACGCGGTTCTTGACGGAGGGCTCTTTTTCTGGTATCCTGTTATCAGACGAAGGGCCCTCGTACTTTTATTC
>JAFUQY010000131.1 GCA_017472105.1 Clostridia bacterium
CGGATTCGGTGCGGCTTTCCGGAACACGCGGTCCAGCACACGGTAGCCGAACGCCTTGTACATATCGGGCGTCATGAGGTTGGAGTCATCGTCCGCGAACGAGAAGCCGTGGCGGAAATTCTCCGGTGTATGCCCGGATTCGGTGATAAAGAGGTCAATGTACGCCTCCACAACCGACGCGATGGTATCCGCAAAGCGCGTGAACAGCTCCTCGTCGTCATAATAGAGGAACAGGAGATTTTCCGTGCCGTAGACGGAGGTTGCCAGCGTCACAGGTCCGCGGATGTGCGTGAACTGTCCGGGGCGTCTGCCGTAGGTTTCGTAGACTGCCCTGCACTTTTCGTCCCAGTCGGCGGGAAGCACGAATTTCCGGAACGCCTCCTTGTCGGCAACGAGAGCATCCACTTCATCGAGCTTCTTTTTCAGGTCTTCCTCGTCGTTCATGGTACCCTTGAGCCACGTCGTGTTGCCGTCAAACTCGTACCGTCCGCCGAAGATTTCACCGATCTGCTTGTATCCGGGAATCCACACTTTCGGAGCTTCCGTCGGCTTGCGTTCGGCGAGTAAGGGACGGCCGACAATCTTCACCGCTTTTTCATTGTAGCGGCAGTTGAGCTCGTAGCGTCTGTCCGGCGGCGTATATCCCCATGGCTGCCCTTCTTCGCCCAGCTCCGCGAATACGCATTCGTCACTCATCCGGATACCGAGCGCGACCTGCACCGCGTTTTTCGAGAAGCAGTTCTCGGCGTGGGCGGTTTCCTCGTCCTTCCAGAACCGTTCAATATCAAGATTCAGCATGATTCACGCCTTTCTCATTCGATCCACAGCGCAACGGCACCGTGCTTCGGGATCGTGAAGGTGATTTCGTCCTCAGCATTGGTGATTTCACCCGTCCAGAGGTTGGCAACCGTCTTCATGCCGGAGAGTTCCAGATCCGCGAAATCGAGGGTGACGGTGTTGTCTTCCTCGCCCGCGTTGAACAGAGCCGCGTAGGTACCCTGCATCTGTGCATTTGCCGCCGCCCAGAGGATGGTTTCGCTGTCCTTCCGCTTCCTGCGCCATACTTCGTGTGCATGACGTGCGTTCTTGTGCATGCCGAGGATGGCTTCGTTGGTGAGAATCGACAGCGTGAAGTCGTCAAACTTGGTCATTTCACCGCCGATCATGAGCGGAGAGCGGAAAATCGACCACAGCGTCATCATCGTGTACAGCTCGTCGTCCGTGAAGCGCGTCCAGTTTGCGGGGTCATCGCACTGTCTGATCGCACCGACGGGAAGCATATCCGCATCCGGCCAGTGTCCCGCACCGGTGTGGATGCACCACGTCTTCGCACGGCCGAACATGTCGTAAAGGAGTCGCCAGTCATCCCAGAAGTCGTCAGTGATGCGCCACATGTTCGCGGTGTCCTTGTACAGCTCGGATTTTTCCGGCAGAGCAGGTCCGGGAGACAGGCTGAGCACCATGTCGCGTCCGCAGTTTTTGATGCACTGGGACATCAGGCGCAGTTCCGCTTCGCACTGGGGCATCTCACGCGCGATGTCGTCGCATTTGATGAAATCCACGCCCCATTCGGCATAGAGCGCGAAAATGCTGTCATAATACTCTTTGGCACCCTTCGCCCACGGATTGACGCCGTACATATCGGTGTTCCAGAAGCAGATGGAATTCGTGGATGCCACCTGACGCGCAGTCCGATCCGTGCCGAGGATGGCAGTTCCCTTGTGAGCCGCCTGACGCGGAATGCCGCGCATGATGTGGATGCCGAATTTCAGCCCGAGGGAGTGAACATAATCCGCCAGCGGCTTGAATCCCGCACCGTTTGCCGCGGACGGGAATCGGTTGACGGCGGGCATGAGACGGGAGTATTCATCCATGCACAGCTCCGTGAAGGGCGAATACTGATGGGATCCCGCGTAGGGTTCGTACCACTGGATGTCGACGACGACGTATTCCCAGCCGTACTGCCTGAGGTTCTTTGCCATGTACTCCGCGTTCTGACGGACGATGTCCTCGGTCACGGCGGCACCGTAGCAGTCCCAGGAGTTCCATCCCATCGGAGAGGTGGCGGCGATGATTGCTTTTTTCATGTGTCTTCGTTCCTTTCAATATTATATATATTTTGTTTTATTGAATTGCAGACTCAGTGTCTTCATTATACACGATTTCCGTCATAATTGCAAGGCAAAATCCCGTATTCGTGCCGCTCTGACGCAGCTTTGCCGCAGCTTTGCTGCCAAGGAACAATTTTGCAGGAAAACGCGGCGCAACTTGCAGAATTTGATGCATAATCCGACGCAAAACAGGGATTATATCCAAAATCAGGCTAAAAATCACAGCAAATTATACAAACGATTTGTGAATTATTTTGCCTTGACTAATCCTGTCCTTCATGATAAAATAAACCCGTATGCAATAATTAATAAAGAAGAAAAGAAGAAAAAAGAAAGGAATCGTCATGACAATTTTCGACGTTCTGACACTCATCGGCGGTCTCTGCCTGTTCCTCTTCGGCATGAACCTGATGGGTGAATCTCTGGAACGGCGCGCCGGAAGCAAGCTCCGCGATCTGCTGGGCAAGCTCACAACCAACAAAGCAGCCGGATTTCTCACCGGTCTCGGTGTAACCGCCGTCATCCAGTCCTCCTCCGCAACGACCGTCATGGTAGTGGGCTTCGTTAACTCGGGCCTTATGACGCTCTCTCAGGCAATCAATGTCATCATGGGTGCAAACGTAGGTACCACCGTTACCGCGTGGATCCTCTCCCTCGGCGGCATCGAAAGCTCCAGTGTATTTGTTCAGCTCCTGAAACCCACCTCCTTCACTCCCGTTCTCGCTCTCATCGGTACCGTTCTCTACATGTTCGGCAAATCCTCCAAGAGCAAGGACACCGGAACCATCCTTCTCGGCTTCGCAACCCTCATGTTCGGTATGGACACCATGTCCGGCGCCGTTTCCGGTCTGAAGGAAGTTGAAGAATTCAGAAACATCCTGCTTCTGTTCAAGAATCCCATCCTCGGCGTTCTCGCAGGCGCAGTCCTTACCGCAATCATCCAGTCCTCTTCCGCATCCGTCGGTATCCTTCAGGCGCTCTCCTCGACCGGTGCCGTCACGATGCACGCCGCAATCCCGATCATCATGGGTCAGAACATCGGTACCTGCGTGACCGCGCTTCTCTCCTCCATCGGTGCAAACAAGAACGCAAAGCGCGCGTCCCTGGTTCACCTCTCCTTCAACGTAATCGGTACGGTTGTATGGCTGACCGTGTTCTCCATCGTCACCTCACTCGTACACATTCCCCTGCTTGACAATGCCGCAAGCGAAATGAGCATCGCGGTTGCACACTCCACGTTCAACATCCTCTGCACGCTCCTGCTCCTGCCCATGACCAAGCTCCTCGAAAAGCTCGCATACAAGCTCATTCCCGAAGCAAAGGCAGCAGAAGAAAAGTCCGAAATGCTCGACGAACGTCTCTTTGCTACTCCTCACATCGCTCTCGAACGTGCTTCCGAGCTGACCACCGAAATGGCAGAATGCGCATCCTCCGCTCTGAAGGTTGCCATGAACAACTTCACGAAGTGCACTCCCGAAATCGTCTCCTTTGTCAAGGAAGGCGAGGACAAGACCGACCACTACGAGGACATCCTCGGCACCTACCTCGTCAAGCTCAGCGGTCTGCTTTCCGGTGAAGACGACTCCGCCGAAGCAACCAAGCTGCTGCGCGTCATCGGCGACTTCGAAAGAATTTCCGACCACGGTATGGAAATCATCGGCGCCGCTGAAGAGCTGAACGCAAAGAATCTCTCCCTCACCTCCGCTGCGGAAAAGGAACTCACCGTTCTCTTCGACGCCGTTACCGAGGTTGTGGATCTGACCTTCCTCGCGTTCTCCGAAAACAATCTCGAAGCTGCCGCAAAGGTGGAACCTCTGGAACAGGTCGTTGACGGTCTCAAGGAACAGCTGAGACAGAACCACATTGCACGTCTCCAGCACGGCGAATGCACCATCGAAGCCGGATTCATCTGGACCGACCTGCTTACCGCTCTCAAGCGTACCTCCGACCACTGCTCCAACGTGGCGGCGTGCGTTCTCGATACCGCGGAAGGCAAGGGCAACCTGAACCTCCACGAATTCCTCCGCGACATCAAGGAAAACGACGAATACTTCAAGAAGGAATACGCCGCTTACCAGAAGAAGTACGCGGTTGCATCCGTCAAGTAAACAATAGCATAAGAAACCCGATGATCCGCGTCTGACGTGAACCATCGGGTTTGTTTTATTTCTTCTTGTTATTCTTCACGACAACTGCCGCCGCTGCCGCAATGAGCACCGCCGCACCGCCGAGAAAATAGGGGAGCATGCCGTTTTTCTCCTTCACGACCTTGTTGTCCGAGTCGGTGATGACCATTTCAACGTCCTCCGTCGATTCGGTTTCGCCTGCGTGAACGGGAGTGATCCGGTAGATTGCCGCGTCCTTTGCCGGGACTGTGCCGCTGAGTGAGCCGTTTATGAGATCCGTCTCCGTCCCTCTCCACAGCTCCTTCACAGCCACATCTTCCGCACCGCCGAGCTTATCTGTGAGATTGAAATAGATATCGCGGGCGTCACTGTCGAAATTGAACACCGCGAGGTAGAGCACGCCGTCTTCTTCGCACCAGTAGGCATCCGCGCATCTCTCGCCGGGCATGACATCCCACGGCCGGAACGCACGTCCGAGCTTTGCCGCCGCGATTACGTCGGGATTGCCGAACATGGCGCGGATCCGCTCGTCCTTCACGGAACCGGGTTCGATATCGGCGAGATTATCACCCACAAGGAAGCTCGTTCCCGCAATCGCACCGGCAGTCACGCGGCACCGCGCTTCACCGTCGGAGACACTTCCGTTTTCACCCCAAACGACGAGGTGGTCCGGGTCGGGATACGGGTAGATTTCCTCTTCCCAGAAGCACGCGGTCAGATAGCTGAGAACGTGGCGGGTGTTGTCAAGGCTCGCGAAGGCGTCACAGCTGATCCGTCTGCCGTCCGCGTACTGATACGGGAACAGGGGCGCAATGGACAGGTTGACGATCATTTTGCCGTCGCAGATTTCGTGAATCTTCGCCATGCCGCAGTTGTACGCCTGCATGCCGGTGGTCACATCTTCGTCGTAATGCTGTCCTTCAACGGCACCGTGCGCCATAAAGTCGAGCTTCACGTACTCGAAACCGAGGTCAATGAAGTAATTCAGCTTGTCCGTGAACCTCTGGATTGTTGCGGGATGGGTCGGATCGAGTGCAAAACCGCCGTCGAGCTTGCCATAAAGTCCGCTGCCGTCCGATTTTTTGACCGCCGCCGCGTAGTAGGTGTATTTCGTGCCCTCGACACGGCTGTTTTTCAGCGCTTCTTCATCCGA
>JAFUQY010000132.1 GCA_017472105.1 Clostridia bacterium
CATTTCACCGAGGGTAGCTTCCAGAGCGAGGGTGTGAGTACCGGGTTCGAGATAGAACGCGAAGGTGCTTGCGCCGTCGTTCAGGGGTTCAACCTGCCACTGGGAGTTGTAGTTGAACTTGGCGTAGTTTGCTTCTTCAAAGGGTACTTTGCCGTCGATCATGATCTTACGGGAGGTGTACATACCCTGCTGTTCGTTCTGTCTGTAGCGGAGCACGATCTGGTACAGACCTGCGGCTGCTACATCGAATTCGTACTCAACCCACTGACCAACGGTCTTCCACTTTTCGGAACCGATGGTGTTGAGCATGATCTTTGCGGGGTCCTGGGGTTCTGAAATCGCGGATTTACGGTCATAAATCGGATATACAGTGTAGTCGGAGGTTGCGCTGGGAGTTTCCGCATTGATGTGGATTGCTTCGGAAACAGCAGCCTCGGACTTACCGCCAGCGTATTCAGCGAAAGTGGGCTTGTCTTCGTAGGGATATACGGTGATATCCTTGATGACGACGGGTTCACGAACCGCTTCGAGGGAGATGGTGTTTTCACCCTTTTCAAAATAGAACTCGAAGGGGTTAGCGTAGTAGCCGTTGGAGTCGATGAATACATATTCCTTCCACTCGGGAACAACAACGGAGGTAGGACGGAGTTCGTTGCCGTTTGCGTCCTTTTCAAATCTCAGTTCGCCGTTTTCATTTTCAGTGTACTGGTTGACCCAGGTTTTCTTCATAAGAAGATAACGCGCTTCACTGAAGGGAACGGCGTCGTTGATCATGAGTGTACGTTCGATGGAGTTTGTCTTGTCGGATGCGGAGCAGAATGTGAGCTTTACAGCGTACATACCTGCTTTGGGAACGTCGAGGGACCAGGTAACTTTACCGTAGTCACTGATCTTCAGAGCCTTCCCGGTGTCACCTTCATAGTTGGAGACAACTTCAACCTCTGCGTCGGTCTGATCGGCAATATAGTCGGTCGCATCAACGGTTACGGTTGCGCTGCCTCTTTCCGCGCCTTCATGTTCTTCCATGTAGTCGGCGTAGGAAATAGTCTTGAAGGATTCGCTGATTTCCTGAAGTGTCGTCTTCTGGGTAGCAGCCTGTTCTTCGGCGGCAAGAACCGTCATGGGAAGAGCGGATGCACACATCAGAAGCGACAGAACGAGGCACGTCAGCTTTTTGCTTGTGGTTTTTCTCATAGAACCTTCCTCCTGCAAATTTTTGAACCGATCGGACGCTGACCGACGTCTTCCCGGTTCTGCCCCATATCGGGGTGCACGCTTCTCTGACTCCGCGGCCTCTGCCGTTTTGTCAAAAAAGCATAGGGATCCGAGGCTTTTCCAACCTGTTTTTGACCGAAAAAACCTCCTCGGAAGCGCAAAAATACACTACTCCCGATATTTATGTGCCATTATAATAACATAAGCGCTCAAAAATGTCAAGCGCGGACATTTCCGGACGGCGAGCTCCTTTCCGGCACCGGAGGCGTCATTTCCTTCAAAAATATGGCATTTTCCGAAGAATGGGATTTTTCCGCATCTCCGCCGGTTTTTTCACACTTCCGCCGAACCTGTTTGGTAAACGATTTTTACCGCACGTGATTTTTTTATTAACTTTTATCGGCGTTTATGGTTGATTTTTTATAACTTTAACCGTTTTTATGTGAACTCAATGTGTATATGTAATTATCATTTACCGCCCCTATGGAAATCCCGGAGCTGACCCTGTGAAAGTCATGTGAAGCGGGGCACACAGAAACAGCGCATTCTGCACAAAAATCGACCGGAATTTTCTACACATATGCATAATGCACAAATTTTCAAAAAATCCGGATTTTCACGGTTTTTCTGCCCGTTTCCGGCGTTTTCCGCCTGTTTTCACCGTCAAGCCGTCTCATCCCATGGCACGGATGGTATTCACGGCTTCCGTCACCGCGGATATGATTCCGTCGGCGTCTTCCTCATGGGTGTTCCAGCCGAGGGAGATTCTCAGGGCGGATCCCACATACCTCTCCGGCACCCCCATCGCCGTCAGCACATGGCTGGGACGCTCATCCCCCGCATGGCACGCGGATCCGGACGACACGGCGATTCCGTTCACGTCGCACATCAGGGTCAGGGCCTCACCGCCGATACCGCCGAACGAGAGGTTCAGAATCCCCGGCAGCCGCTTCCCTTCCCCGTTGACGCGCACATCGGGCAGCTGCATCAGTTCCCGCTCGATGCGGTCCCGGAGTTTCGTCAGCCGCAGTCCGTCGCCGTTCATGCGGATCACCGACTGCGAGCAGGCTTCTCCGAAGGATCCGATCAGGGGAACGCTTTCGGTGCCGCTGCGGAGTCCGTGTTCCTGACCGCCGCCGGTGAGTACGGGACTGAGCCCGATGCCCCGTCTGATCCAGAGAAATCCGATTCCCTTGGGACCGCCCAGTTTGTGCGCCGACACGGACATCAGATCCGCGCCCAGTTCCTTTACATCAATGGGGATATGCCCCGCGCCCTGCACCGCATCGCAGTGGAACAAAGCGCCCCGGCTGTGGGCAAGTGCCGCCATTTCCTTCACGGGCTGGATGACGCCGGTTTCGTTGTTGGCAAGCATCACGGACACAAGCCCCGCGCCGGATGCATTCTCGGGAAGATACACCTCCGTCTCACCGGATGCATTCACGGGAAGAATCATGACGGTGGTTCCCTGCTTTTCCAGAGACTCCACGGTTCTCAGCACAGCGGGATGTTCCGCCGCGGACACAGCGATCCATTTCCACGGCGCACCCCGGAGAGCAAGGTTATCGGCTTCGGTACCGCCCGAGGTAAAGAGAATTTCATCCGGCTCGGCTCCGATCATTCCGGCGCATTTCCGGCGTGCATCTTCCAGAACGGCAGCGGCTTCCTCCCCGAAGGAATGCAGGGACGAGGGATTGCCGTACACCTGAGCGGAGAGGCGTGCAAGCGTTTCCAGAGCTTCCGGAAGCATCGGGGACGAGGCGGCATAATCAGCGTAGATCATATGCCCCACTCCTTTCCTTCATTTTTATTATAATATAGATCCGCGGATATTTTACCACAAAAATCTTCCGTCTTCAAGTACCGGCGGAAAATTCCGGGCAGGTGCAAGGCATGAAACAATACAGAAAACCGCAAAAGATGACGAAAAAACCGAAGCAATTTCACAAAACTGTTGACAAAATGACGCATTTTCGATTATAATATGAATAACTGGCGGAGCAGTGCAGATTCCGTCAAATTCTTTCATTTTATATAAGGCAGGTAACATCATGTATTATATCGGCGTTGACCTCGGCGGCACCAACATTGCCATCGGCATCGTAAACGAACAGTACGAAATCGTAAAGAAGGGCAGCACTCCCACCAAGCCCGAACGCGGCGCAGATCCCATCATCGAAGATATGGCTGCACTGGCACGGAAGCTGGTTGACGAAATGGGCATCACCCTTGACGACATCGCCTATGCGGGCGTTGCAACTCCCGGTACTGCCAACAGCGACACCGGCGTGGTGGAATATGCCAACAACATCCCCTTCCTGCAGTATCCTCTGGCTGACAAGCTCTCCGCTCTTCTGGACGGCAAGCCGGTTTACATCGAAAACGACGCCAACGCAGCGGCAAAGGCTGAAGCAATGGCAGGCGTTGCAGCAGGCGCACCCTTCTCCGTGATGATTACCCTGGGCACCGGTCTGGGCGGCGGTATCGTCATCGGCGGCAAGGTATACTCCGGCTTCAACTATGCGGGCGCGGAACTGGGTCACATCGTCATCGAAAAGGACGGCAGACAGTGCTCCTGCGGACGTAAGGGCTGCTGGGAAGCATACTCCTCCGCAACAGGGCTGTGCAACATCACCAAGGACTACATCCTGAAGGCACGCGAAGAAGGCAAGACCACTGTGATGGAAGAAATGATCGGCGGCGACCTCTCCAAGATTTCCGCACGCACCGCATTCAACGCACAGAAGGCAGGCGACGAAATCGGCAAGCAGGTTGTGGATGAATACATCAGCTATCTGGCATGCGGTATCGTGAATGTCATCAACATCTTCCAGCCCAACGTACTCTCCATCGGCGGCGGCGTCTGCAACGAAGGCGACAACCTCATGAAGCCCCTTCTGGAAAAGGTATGGTCCGAAACCTACTCCCGCGAAGGCACTCCCCGCACCGAAATCCTCATCGCAAAGCTGGGCAACGACGCCGGCATCATCGGCGCAGCAGTTCTCGGCAAGTAATCCATCTGCTTAACACAAACTCCGGCATGGTCTGTCTGATCGGCCGGAGTTATTTTTTGGGGGGCAGAGTTTGCCTGCAAACTCGTAGGTTTCGTCGAAGACGAACACCTCGGGTACGCGGCTTTTTTGGCAAAAAAGCCTGGCAAAAAACTTGCGGCTGGCGAGATTTGGGTGCGCTGACGGGATGTCAGTTGATATGATGCGGTCAGCTTCGGGGGTGATTTTTTATTTACGGCGTGCAGTTTGGGGCAGCAGTCAGCGGTCTACGGATGCGATTGCAGGCAGCAACTTAGGGTGCGATGCCGAATTGTGTCGTCCTGTTTATCAGAAAACTGTAAGTGAGCTCGCAGGCACCTCCAAGACCCTGCTC
>JAFUQY010000133.1 GCA_017472105.1 Clostridia bacterium
CATATTTATTCACACCGATTCCGCCGCCGCGCTTTTTTACGAGCGTCATCACGGCGTTTTTTTCGTCCCGCGACGGCTTGAGGGAGTTCATGGCATCCGCAGCCTGCTTCTCATCGAGCGACGCAAACAGCAGTGCATACCGCAGTCCGGGATTCTTCGGATATCCTGATTTTACCAGCACTTCATCCAATTCGATAAAATCCGCTGCACGCACCACTCCATTTTCTTCCAGATACGGAAGTGCATGTGCGATGATTTCCGGAAATTCCCGCAAAATCCGCGCGGCACCGACACCGTTCAGGAGCTTGGTTAACTCCACGTAAATCCGCTCGCGCGAGATTTTGTCAAGCAGATGCTTCAAGTCCCGCACACCCTCGGCGCATTCCTCGTCCGGCGCGAAATCGAGCACCGACGCGAACCGCAAAGCGCGCAGAATCCGCAGTCCATCCTCTGAAAACCGCTCTTTTGCGCATCCGACGCACCGGATTGACCGTTTTTCGAGATCTTCGCGCCCGTTCCACAGGTCAACAATTCCGCGGACGGGGTTATACGCCATCGCGTTGATCGTGAAATCCCGGCGGCAGAGGTCATCGTCGAGGCGATCCGTGAACGTCACCGAGTCGGGATGCCTGCCGTCGTCGTAGGTTCCATCGATGCGGTACGTCGTCGTTTCCACGTTCATCCCGTCCTTCACGATGGTGACGGTGCCGTGCTTGAGTCCCGTTTCCACGACGCGATCCAAGGAAAATACTTCCAGCATCTCTTCCGGCTTTGCAGATGTTGTCACGTCGTAGTCCCCGGGAACGCGTCCCATGAGATGATCCCGCACGCACCCGCCGACGGCGTAAGCTGTGTATCCCGCCGATTCCAGCTTCTCCATGACGTAGATCACCGGAGCCGGCAGGGTCATTTTTGTTTCAGTATCGTGATGCATATTTATACCAAATTTCAGTTATTTTTATTCTCAAATCCGCACAGTTCCCGGAGAGGACACGTCCCGCACGCCGGATTTCTCGCCATACAGTGTTCGCGTCCAAAGAGCACCATGCGGTGGCAGTAGTCCGCCTGTTCCTCGGTGGGCACGATTGTTTCCAGAATCCGCTCGACCTTCAAGGGATCCTTCAGCGTCACCGGATAGAACCCGAAGCGCCCGTTGATGCGGATGCAGTGCGTATCAGCGACAATGCCCGGTTTTCCGAAGCAGTCACCGAGCAGGAGATTGGCAATTTTCCGACCTACGCCGGGCAGCTCCAGGAGCTCTTCCATCGTTTCCGGGACTTTGCCGCCGTACTTTCCGGCAACAATCTTCGCCGACTCGTGAATTGAGAGCGCCTTCGTGTGGTACAGCCCGCACGGCCGGATGATTTTCTCAATTTCCGCGACTTCCGCCTCCGCGAACGCGTACACGTCCGGGAATTTTTCAAACAGCGGCACGCAGACAATGTTCACCCGCTCATCCGTACACTGCGCCGACAGCCGCGCCGCGACAAGGAGCCGCCACGGGTCACCGCTGTACTCCAGGGAACACTGCGCGTCCGGGTAGAGTTGTTTCAAGGTGTCGTGTATTGCATGAATATCGGGCATGGATTTTTCTCTCATTCTTTATAATGCAGTATTATTCGTCCGTATCCGCTGTTTCCTCAGCTTTTGCGGCACGGATTGCGTCCACGTCGAAGTAGTAGTCGAACACGTCGCGCACGGAGTAACCCGCTTCGGTACCGCCGCTCGCCTGCTCAATGATGCAGGTCACGACGATTTCCGGGTCTTCAAACGGTGCAAACGCAGTCATGATGCCGTTGTCAGACTTTTTATCGGAGACCTGCGCCGTACCGGTTTTGCCGCCGACGGAAATCTCGTACCCGGAGAAGACCGACGCCGCGGAACCGTTGTCCATAACGCCCTTCATGCCTTCCTTGAGGGTTGCGAGAATGTCGTCCTCGAGCTTGTATTCGGATGCCACCGTCGGATTGTTCTTGTAGACGAGCTCGCCGGTGTATTCGCGGACTTCGTACAACAGATGCGCACGGTAGCGGACGCCGCCGTTGAGAATCGACGCAATGTACGAGCTGATCTGAAGGGGATTGAACTGGTTGTCACTCTGTCCGATCGCCGCCTGCAATGTGTCACCCGGGCTCCATTTGCCGAGGCCGTTGTCATTCCGGTAATCCGGACCCGCTAAAATGCCCGTGTATTCCGGCAGCTCAATCCCGGTAGGCTGACCGAGACCGTAGAGAGTGCAGTATTCGTTCATTTTTTCAATCGTGAGCCGGCGTCCGACGTCGTAGAAGAAGTAGTTGCACGACTCCTGAATCGCTTCGACGACGGCGATGGGACCATGGGAACGTCCCGTCATCAGGTACAGCCAGCACCGCGGCGTATAGTTGGACTCCTCGTAGTAGGTGTAGATACCCTTGGTGTCGATGACGGTGTCCTTTTCGATGATGCCTTCCTCCAGTGCCGCAAGCGCGACGCCGACCTTGAACGTCGAGCCGGGTGCATACAGACCGTAGAGCGCGCGGTTATAGAGCGGAGACGTTTCATCGGAGAGAAGACCGGTCAGATCCTCCTGATACGTCTCGAGATTGTACGTCGGGTAGGAGCAGATCGCGAGAATTTCGCCGGTATCGCAGTCCTCGACCGTCATCGCTCCGGCGGCAGCGTCCTCACCGGACAGGGGCTTGGACCATTTTGCATCCTCGCGGATCTTGAAAATATTCTCGGCGAGAGCCTTTTCCGCGCACATCTGCATGCCGATGTCAATGGTGAGGTACACATCCTTTCCCGCAACGGGCTCGGTGTAGACCTCGGTCGAGACGATATTACCGTAGCCGTCCTCGGTGATTTTCAGAACGCCGTCCTGACCGCGGAGGTATTCCTCAAACGCGGCTTCGACACCGTTGATTCCGACGATGGCGTCATAGGAGTACCCTCGTTCGGTGTAGTAGTCGACATTTTCGCCGGGGATATCCCCAATGGAGCCGAGGATGTGGGACGCATATCCGGGATAATTGTAGACACGTCCTGCTGAAACACGCACCGTGATTCCGCGCGGAAAGGAC
>JAFUQY010000134.1 GCA_017472105.1 Clostridia bacterium
ATGACGATGGCTGGCTGCGGCACTACAATCCCGGCGAGATCACCGATTCGTACATCATGCGGATGAACGTGACCGAATCCACCGCACAGCTGTATCTGGCATTCAAGACGAAGAAAGGTGACACACTCCTCGGCATCGGCGTGGAAGATCTGAGCGAACGCGGTCAGGGGGCATCGGATGACACGGCACTTGAGTTTCTGCTCCGTCTGGAAAGCAGTTTCGGCGGTACGCATCTCACCGGCGAATTCCACGAACGCTCGCTTGCGGGGACCGTTGGCGGCGATGTGGAGATTTTTCACACATGGACGAATGCCAACAAACCCGGTTACATGATCGTGGGTTTCATGGCAGATGATTCCCCGTATATGGACGGCGTGCAGGTGCCCTCTCCCGAAAAGACGGACATGGGATTTGCCGTGTTCTATCACAACAAGGACGAATCCGGCTATCGGCTGATCCAGTGCCATGTGTATGAGGATGCGGCGCTTGCGGAAAACGGCATCTATCTCTGTCCCGATCCGGCGGTGCTGAATCTGAGCGGAGATTTGATACCGGAGCAGACCTATGATGTGATTCTCGTAAACAACGATGCAATTGCCCGTGCGGAGCGTGTGTGGGAATACGCGGACGGCACGGAGAAAAAGCAGAGTGAAGCCTATCTGAATGCGCATCAGATGCAGCTGTATTCATGGGAATATGACAAAGCTGAATGCCGTGTATGGCAATATTTCTACGATGAACACGGGGAGGTGATTGATTACAGCAGGATCGTTATAAATGAAACTGCTCTCAACGTCCGCAAATGGGTCGATTTCTTCCGCACATCGGAAAAGATGGAGGGAGACATCGCAGAGCAGACGACGCTTCCCGATTACCCCGGCGTGACGTTCACTTATACCACCGGACAGATTTATGCAACCGTTGATTTTGAAGGCGATCAGCCGGACGAAGGTCACACCATCCTCATCAGCGGGATGCCGATCTGGAACGCTTATTTTTCCGATCTGAACGGCGACGGACTTGCTGAAATCTGCGCCACGGTCAGCTACGGCTCGGGTATTGTTGACACGCACGTTGTTGTATTTGATTACAAAACCGGAACGGAATACACGCTTTGGGAACGCGGCGTGAACGACTATGCTCTGCGTCAGCTGAACGGTCAGCTTGTCTGCGATAAGTGGGCGTATCCCGACGGTGAAGTGAAGGAATCCGGTTATCTGATGATTCAGAATGGCGAGCTGCATTGGATGAGCGGCACGGAAGCTGAATAAAACCAATCGAAAAGACCGCAGGACAACGGATATTTCCGCCCGACCACCTGCGGTCAATCTTTTTGCCTCCAAATGTTTCATTTGTGTTACAGAATCTTCCATCTGCTTGACTTATTCACCGTTCTGTGGTAGTATGTCAGCGGATTCTGATTTGTATTTTCCATCATTCGGAGGTTATTTATGAAGTTCATCCCGGAAACCGGTGTGCTGTACGATACGCTTGTTTATCTGACGGCAGCCTATGCAGAAGAATCGGCTGTGTTATCTGCCGACAGCGACGACATGGCTCTGTTTGAGTCAATTCCGTCCCTGCCAAAGATTCTCGCGCCCTTTTTCCTCTGCCGTGACGCCCGGTCTGCACCGGTGACGGCGTTCTTCATGGATCATCCCTCCTGCGGCAGTATTTCCGACCTCACCGAAATTCTCGACGACGAAGACGAACGGGACAATCTCCGCAGACTCGTGACGGATACGCTGTTTGATTCCGAAGGCTGTGCGGATTCTCACGGGGACTGCTCCATGAAAACCGCCATGCGGCTGGACAAAACGGACTATCCGGCGGATTTCAAGTATCAGGCGCTTCTCTGTCTGACTTACTTCCGTCATGCCGTCACGGAGCTGTGCCGCACAATCCGGGAAATCGGCGGGCGGATCGAAAAACTCCATGGAAAACAGGAATCCGAATGCACCGCTGTCTTTTCCGAAATCCGATCCGGCAGGTATGACAGGCTCTACCCGTCAGCAGGATTCGATCCGGCACAACACAACGAGATCACTGTGTCAATCTCGCTTCTCCGGCCGGATGTACTCCTTTTCCGCGCTGACAACGGCACCTGTCGTCTGATCGCCGGAATCCGACACACGGACGCCCTCATCCGTGCATTTGACGAAGACAGCATTGATCTCGACCGGTTCTTTGACAATTTCGGGAACGAGATCCGACGCCTGATTCTGGAAGCACTCGCAGAAAACGGAGAAATGACCGCCAGCGACCTCTCACGCTCAACCGGCATTCCCGTCACCACCGTTCTGCGGCATATTGATGCGCTCACGGAGGATTATCTGCTCTCCGTTTCCCGGCGGAAGGGTTTGCAGATTTTCTATGCACTGAACCGGGAGTACATCGGCAAGGCACGCAGAAAAGCGGATCGGTATTTTGCCATGCTGTCCGGAAACGATGTCTGACATTCAATCGGGAGGTGACTTGATTGAGCAAAACAACAAAACCAATCAAAGAAAAGAAAGACAAAAAGAAGAAGAAAGATCCGAACGCCCTGAAACTGCGGCGCGTGATCTCCAACAACTTATTCGTATTAAGAATCATTCATAAAACCGCACCGTCGTACCTGCCGACTTATTTTTTCTGGTCCGTGGGCAATGCTCTCCTTGACTTCCTCATGAGCATCTGGCTTCTGCGCGAGATCGTCAACCGGTATGAGCTGGGGCGACCCGCATCGGAAGTCATAGGGATGCTTCTTGCTCTCATTGCCGCACAGCTTGTGTGGTATCTGCTGATTGACACTCTGCCGCAGATCGTTTACCCGCGCTACCGTCAGAGGATCGTGGAACGGATTCAGACGGAGCTGTTTCAGAAAGCCGCCGCCGTGGAACTGGAATGCTACGAGAATCCCGAGTTCTACGACAAATACGTCAAAGCCATGGACAACGCCTACGGACGGTGCATGGATGTAGTATATACGATCGACGAGCTGGTCTGGGCAACGG
>JAFUQY010000135.1 GCA_017472105.1 Clostridia bacterium
GCCCTCGCCGATCTCTTCACGCGCGGCTTCACGGACGGCTTCTTCACGGGAGCGTATTCCACGATGTCGGGCGGCAAGGGCGAGGAATCCAATAAATCCACGTTTGCCGATGAAATCCGCACCGGACTTGCCCGCCGGATTGAGAAAAACAGCCGGAAAACCGCTGACAAGCTCCCTCTGACGGCGCGTTTTGTGATGCGGGAGAACACACCCGTCTCGCTGACGCTGAAATCGGGTGAAACCGCCGTGACCGTGACCGGGTGCATTCCCGAGATAGCATCCGGAACCCCGGCGACTGCGGAATCGGTGACGAAGAATCTTATCAAATTCGGTGCGACGCCGTTCTCGCTCGATCCCGCGGACATTGACTTCGACATGGACGGAACCCTCTTCCTCCCCGTGTCCGAGCTGAACCGTCTCCGCCGCGATGCAGCCGATGAGCTCACCCGCGCGCTTCCCACAAACGAACCGAAGAAAAAAGTGCCCGCAGTTCCGTCTGAGAAGAAGTCCGCGCCCGTGAAGCGTACCTCCGTCAGCGAAAAAACGGCGGAATTTGCCCTCGCGGATGTGCTTCTGAAACAGAACAGCGCACTCAGCGCAGCGCTTGACGGATATTTCGACCGGATCTATGTTCCCTGCACCGACGCGGATGCCGTGCTCGGAAAAAGCGGGATCGCACCGGAGAAAATTTCCGCCGTCATGCCGGTCATCACGCCCTCGGACGAACAGATTCACGCCGTGCTTGATTCCCTCGAAAAACTCCCGTCCCGCCGCGTGCTCTGCCACACACCGGGTCAGGTGAAGCTCGCAAAAGAACGCGGATTCACAGCGGATCTCTCCTTCCGGGCGAATATCTGGAACCGGGATGCCCTTGATGTGTACCGCGAACTCACCGACGGTGCTGTGTATCTCTCACCCGAGCTTCCCGCAGGTGCAATCCGGGATCTCGGCGGCGGTGCAATCGTTTACGGAAGAATTCCGGCGATGACGATGGGACGATGCGTGATCTCGCGCGGAAAATGTCCCAAAGGCAACCGCAGCGGACGCGTCGTGTACCCGCAGAGCGCAAAGCCGCACCGATGCATGATGACACTCACAGACCGAAAAAACGAAACCTTCCCCGTCATCGGACAAGCGGACTGCACCAATGTGATCTACAACAGCGTTCCCGTATGGATGGGAGACCGCATGCAGGACGTCAGAGGCGCCGAAGCCGTGCATTTCATGTTCACCCTCGAAGATGCGGATGAAATTCTCTCCGTGATTGATGGGTACAGATGCGGCAGTAGCGGCGTCGGACGGCGGATATGACGAAGAATCTGCCCTCGTGCGCCGCCGGAAATTTCCGTTTGATTCTGCGGCGGGAGTTGAACCCCCGCCCTACACCGGAACATGCGTTATACCGCTGAAATTCCGGATACCAAACCTATCTGACACAGGAAATACTATGGATATCATCGATGTAAAAATCAAGCAGCTGCGAGAACTTCCCGCTCTCCCTGCGTATCAGACACCCGGCAGTGCCGCATGTGATCTCTGCGCCGCCATCGACGAGCCCGTGACGA
>JAFUQY010000136.1 GCA_017472105.1 Clostridia bacterium
ATCTCGCCGCCGCAGGCTGAGCTTACCGAGGGAACTAAGTGTCCCTGAAAATAAGATATGTTCGCATACGTTTAAAACTGCACGTTGTCAAAAACTCCCGCCCGCCGGAGCCTTGGGTCCAGGCATCACTTTCATCTTTGATGAAAGTGGCTGGTCTGCCGAATCGAGAGCCCGGCGACAGAGGGTTCTCGCGCCCGCCGCGTAGGCGTTACAAATAAAATTCGAAAAGCGGAGCTTTTCTACAATAGATCCCTAACGCTTTAGGCAAAATATAAAATCAACAGAAAAAATAAAACCACCCGGAGGCAAAAACATATGCAGAAAATCGCCAGTTTCACCGTTGACCATAACTTACTCGATCCCGGGATTTACGTCTCCCGCCGGGACGGTGACATCACCACCTACGATCTCCGTACCCGCAAACCCAACTGCGGCGACTACATGGATAACCTCACCATGCATTCCGTCGAACACCTCTTCGCTACCTTCGTGCGCAATTCCGAAATCAAGGACAGCGTCATTTACTTCGGTCCCATGGGATGCCAGACCGGGTTCTACCTCCTCACAAAGGACGTACCCGACGAAAAAGTCCTCGAAATCACCATGCAGATTCTTGAACAGATCGTGTCCTACGACGGGGAAATGCCCGGCAATACCGCTGTCGAATGCGGAAACTTCCGGAACCTCAACACCGACGCCGCACGGCTCGAATGCAGACGGTATCTCGATGTCCTCAGAAACAAAACCAACGATTTCAGGTACCGGGAGGCGTGAGATGAAAATCATCCTCGAAACCGAACGCCTTATTCTGCGCGAATATACCCCCGATGATTTTGACGCCCTCTTCGCCATTGTCGGGGACGCCGAAACCATGAAGCATTACCCCAAACCCTACGACGAGCGCGGCACAAAATACTGGATCGACTGGTCGCTCGGACATTACGCACAGCACGGCTTCGGCTTCTGGGCGGTCATTCTCCGGGAAACCGGCGAGCTCATCGGCAACTGCGGTCTGACCATGCAGAACATCGACGGCGAAAGCCTGCCCGAGGTCGGATACCATATCCATAAGAATTACTGGCGGCAGGGAATTGCAAAGGAAGCCGCATCCGCTGTCCGGGACTGGGCGTTTGAGAATACCGATTATCCCGCGCTCTATTCCTATATGACCAAGGACAACGAAGCTTCCGTGAAGACCGCCGCATCTCTCGGAATGAAGCAGACCGGGGCATATACCGACAAGCACTACGGGGACATGCTCGTGTACGCCGTTGCGCGGGAGGAATGGGAAACCCGCTGAAATACAGAACAGGAGGAAACATGAAACGCCTGATTACACTGCTTTTGCTGATGCTGTGCTTTGCGTCCTGCACGGATGAGGATGCCGGGACACCGGAAAGAGCCCTCGTTTTCAGCGGGGAAGTACTGGAAGACTACGATGCACCCGCAAAGGTGAAGAAATTTCCAGCGGAGCACGGCGGTACTGCTGTCAGCCACAGTCTGCTGGAAAACGGCATGACTGCGCAGGCAGAAATCGCCTCGGACGGGGCCGTGATGACGGAATTCTGGTGCAATGTCCTCGATGACGGCGGGAACCGGATCCTGTCGCTCGAGCCGGCGGAAGACCTCGGTCACGAACTTTCCGTCTACAATGTGAGTGCCGGGAATATCTTCTCGATGACGGATGCGCTGGCACTGGATGACGGGTACATCCTCGTCACAACTGCCGGAGTCTGCGCGTACGACACTGCCGGAAATCTCACGTGGACGATCGATGACCCGGACGGGAAGGACGTGATTCTTTACGAAGACTGGCTGATTCTCCTGTGCGCCGGGGCGGAAGAGGTGCTGTACACTGTGAACCGCACGGACGGCAGACGAGAGGAAATCCCGCTTGACGGGGATATGCAGGAGATTTTCGGCACACTCGGGGACGGCGATATCCTCTTCACCGGAGCGGACGGCGCTCTGTACACGGCAAACGACACCGGGCTGTACCGCATCACGCTGACGGAAAAACGGAAATCCCTCACGGCGCATGCCGAACAGATTGCGGACTGGCTGTCTTCCGGGATTCTGGCGTCGTCGGTCAATGCCGTCACGGTGGAAAACGCGGACAGTCTGCTTCTGAATCTGCACGACGTCATGTCCGGGGAGGATGTCACAATGCGCTATACGGCAGTCCCGCCGGATCAGGTGCCGGATGTGGAGTATCTCGTGCTCGCGGTTCTGAATACGCGGGATGACTACAA
>JAFUQY010000137.1 GCA_017472105.1 Clostridia bacterium
CAAAACCAGACCCATGTGGACAGATTTCCACCGTGCCGTGAATGAATATTTCGATAAAATCACGCTGGCGGATCTTCTGAACGGCGAGCTGCCTTTCTGATTCCTGATGTCATATTGTGAGAATCTCACGTATAAATTCACAAAAAAATGTGATAATCCGCATAAAAAACATTCGTCCAAATATTGACAACACTGCAAAAAAGATGTATACTGTATGCGTACAAATTCAGTACACATCCTGTTTCAGAGGTAACGACCATGAAATTCACAAAAGTTCTTTCTCTCGTTCTTGCCGCTGTTATGACGCTCGGTCTGTTTGCAGGCTGCGGTGCGGTCAATTATGCGGAAAATAACACCGAATATGTAATCGGCGTATCCGGTCCTCTCACCGGCAGTGCGGCAATCTACGGTACCGCTGTTGCAAACTCCGCGCAGATGGCTGTTGACGAAATCAACGCTGCCGGCGGTCTGAACGGCGTCACCTTCAAGCTCATCGCAGCCGATGACATGAACGATGCTGCAAAAATCGCAACCAACTACTCTTCCATGTACGAAGGCGGTATGCAGGTTTCCCTCGGTACCGTAACTTCCGCTCCCGGTCTGGAATTCAAGAACCTGTCCCATGACGACAACGTGTTCTTCCTCACTCCCTCCGCTTCCGCTGACGGTATTCCGGAATTTGACAACGGCTACCAGATGTGCTTCGCGGACGGCAACCAGGGTAAGGCAGCTGCGGAATATGTAAATGCAAACTTCTCCGGCAAGACCATCGGTATTTTCTACAAGTCCGACGAACCCTATTCCAACGGTATCTACAACCAGTTCAAGGCAAACCTTGACGCTTCCGTTACCGTTGTGGAAACCACCTTCACTGACGCGAATACTTCCGACTTCTCCACCCAGATCGACACCCTCAAGGGCTGCGGCTTCATCTTCATGCCCATTTACTACACTCCCGCATCTCTCTTCATGATGCAGGCAAAGGATATCATGCATCCCACCGCAACCTACTACGGCTGTGACGGTTTCGACGGTCTTGAAAATGTGGAAGGCTTCGACATCAACTCCATTCCTCAGGAAGTCACCATGCTGTCCCACTTCAACTCCAAAGCTGAAGACGGTGCGGCAAAGGAATTCATCGACAAGTACGTTGATAAGTTCGGCGCAGATACCCTCAACCAGTTCGGCGCTGCTGCATATGACTGCGTTTACGCAATCTACGGCGCAATGAAGAAGGCGATCGACGAAGGCAAGGATATTCCCGTGACCATCAGCGCATCCGACCTGTGCGACATCCTCAAGGATCAGTTCAACGGCGGCTACACCTACACCAACGGCGCTACCGGTGAAAGCATCTCCTGGGAATCCACCGGCTACGTCAACAAGGGCGCAATCAAGTACGTTATCAAGGAAGCCAACTAAGTCGGTGTCGGGCAGTCCCGACGGGCTTGGATCGGCGTTTTTGAAGCCGGGGTTATAACATTTCCCACGACCTTCCGCTGCGCTGATTTGACCTGATCTTCCTTTCATCTTTTATATTATTTGAACTATCGGCTGCATATATCGAGGGCTTCTCCGGTATATGCAGCTATGACTTGTTATAGGTAAAACAATGGAACTTATTTTATCGACCCTGATCAACGGGCTGAGCCTCGGCGGCATCTATGCCATGATCGCACTGGGATACACCATGGTCTACGGCATCGCGAAAATGCTGAACTTTGCCCATGGCGATATCATCATGGTGGGCGGATACGTGATCTACGTCTTCATGGCGACACAGAATCCTCTGCTTGCGGTTCTTATGGCGGTCATTTTCTGCATGCTCCTCGGCATCTGCATTGAAAAAGTTGCCTATAAGCCTCTCCGCGGCGCATCTCCGCTTGCGGTTCTCATCACGGCAATCGGCGTCAGCTACCTGCTTCAGAGCCTTGCACAGATCATTTTCGGCTCCGCAAACAAAATGGTCACCGTTTACGACTTCGGCTCCATCAAATTCCTCGGCGTCACCGTGCAGGTATCCGCGCTGGTTACCCTCGCCGTGACCGTAGTCGTCATGATCGCGCTGACCCTGTTTGTCAAGTACACCCGTACCGGACGTGCCATGATCGCCGTATCCGAGGACAAGGGCGCGGCACAGCTCATGGGCATCAACGTTGACAAAATCATCACCATCACCTTCGCCATCGGCTCCGCACTTGCGGCACTGGCGGGTCTGTTCTATCTGCTCAAGGCGCCCAGCATTTCCAGTACTCTGGGTGCCATGCCCGGCATCAAGGCGTTCACTGCGGCTGTTATCGGCGGCATCGGCTCCATTCCCGGCGCAATGCTCGGCGGTATCCTGCTCGGCATGGTGGAATCCATCTCCTACAAAATCACCGCAATCGCACCCTACACCGACGCCATTGAGTTTTCCATCCTGATTATCATCCTTCTGGTAAGACCCACCGGCTTCCTCGGCAAGAAAAGGAGGGAAAAGGTATGAAAAACATCCGCTGGAATCACTACATCAACTATATCGTCATCGGACTTTTCACGCTCGTTTTCGGCGTTATGTCGCTTGCCGGCTTCCGTCTGGACAGCTCGCTTCTGTTCCTGCTTGAGAAGATCGCAATCAGCATCATCCTCGCCGTATCCCTGAGCCTTGTGGTCGGTTTCCTTGGGGAGCTTTCTCTCGGACACGCCGGATTCATGTGCGTGGGTGCCTACCTCGGCGGTAAGGTATCCTCGCTTCTTGAACCCGCTGTCGGCAATACATGGATCAATCTCGTCATCGGACTGGTCATCGGCGGATGTGTTGCGGCAGTCTGCGGCGTCATCATCGGCATTCCCGCACTCCGTCTCCGCGGTGACTATCTCGCCATCGTGACCCTCGCGTTCGGCGAAATCGTGAAGTCCATCTTCCAGAATACGTCCGCGGAATCCTTCGGCGGCGCGCTCGGTCTGGCAACACCCCGTTACGACAAGCAGTATCTCTTCATCTGGGCGTTCCTGCTCGTACTCCTGACGCTCGCTGTGCTCCAGAACTTCATCCGAAGCAAGCACGGACGCGCCGTCACTGCCATCCGCGACAACGAAATCGCGGCACGTGCAACCGGCATCAACGTCACCAAGTACAAGCTGCTCGCGTTCACGATCTCTGCATTCTTCGCCGGAATCGCAGGCGTGCTGTACAGCTTCTCCAACTACAACGTGCAGAGCGCAAAGTTCGGCTACAACTACTCCATCGAAATCCTCGTTATGGTCGTGCTCGGCGGTATGGGCAGCATCAACGGCTCCATCATCGCAGCGGCACTGATTACATTCCTCAATACCAAGCTGGCGACGATTCTGACCGGGGACCTTGCAGTGCTCCAGAATCTCCTGTACGCGGTCATCCTGATTGTCATCGTCATCTACAACAATGCACCCGCGCTCAAGCCGTTCCGCGAAAAGTACAATTTCGGTGTGCTCGTGAACAAGCTCGTACGCCGGAAGACCGACCCTGCGCACATCAAGGACGACCAGGCGAAATGGGACGTTGTACCCACCAAGATCGAAATGAATGAGGTTCTCTCCATCGATCTGGTTCCGCAGGACAAACAGGATTACCAGAGAAAGGATGGTGGGAAATAATGGCAGAATACATTCTTGAAACCAGAAATCTCGGCATCTCTTTCGGCGGTCTGAAAGCGGCGCAGGATGTCAACATCCGTATCAAAAAGAACCAGATCTACGGGCTCATCGGACCGAACGGTGCGGGCAAGACCACAATTTTCAACCTGCTCACCGGCGTGTACAAGCCCACAACCGGCACCTTCTTCCTCGACGGTGAGGAGCTCAGGGGGCTGAGTCAGGACAAAATCAACCACAAGGGCATCGCGCGAACCTTCCAGAACATCCGCCTGTTCAACAACATGACCGTTGTGCGGAACGTCATGGTAGGTCTGCACGATCAGCCGCAGTACAAATGCACCGTCGCCGAGTCCATGTTCCGTCTGCCGCGTCATTTCAAGGCGGAGAAGGACATGCGGGAACACGCCAAGGAGCTTCTGCGCATCTTCAATCTAGAGGACGAGCGGAACAATCTCGCGTGCAACCTCCCGTACGGCAAACAGCGCAAGCTCGAAATCGCACGTGCACTGGCGACCAATCCCAAGCTGCTCCTGCTCGATGAACCTGCGGCGGGCATGAATCCTCACGAAACCGAGGACCTTGAAAAGACCATCCGCTTTATCCGCGAGCATTTCGACATGACCATTCTGCTGATCGAGCACGACATGAAGTTCGTATCCGGACTCTGCGACAGCGTCACGGTGCTGAACTTCGGTACGGTTCTCGCGGAAGGTGACACAAAAACCGCCCTGAAAGACCCCGAAGTCGTCAAGGCATACATTGGAGGTTAACTATGGCACCACTTCTTCAAGTCAATAACCTCTCCGTTTACTACGGTGTCATCTGCGCGCTCAAGGGGATCAGCTTTGAGGTCAACGAAGGCGAAATCGTCACGCTCATCGGAGCAAACGGCGCCGGCAAAACCACAACCATGCAGTCCGTGGTCGGTCTGATTCCGTCGCGAACCGGCACGGTCACCTTCGACGGTCACGATATTACGAAAACGCCCTGCCACAGGATCGTGCATCTCGGCATGACGCAGGTTCCCGAAGGACGCCGCATTTTTCAGGAGCTGACGGTTTACGAAAACCTCCTGATGGGCGCGTTCTCGATCAAGGACACCTCCGGCTTCAAAAACGACCTTGACGCGGTCTATACCCGGTTCCCCAGACTCGCGGAGCGGAAAAATCAGATCGCGGGCACACTGTCCGGCGGTGAGCAGCAGATGCTTGCCATGGGACGTGCCATCATGAGCCATCCGAAGCTGCTGATGCTGGACGAACCCTCCATGGGTCTCTCGCCGCTTCTCGTGGATCAGGTTTTCGAGATCATCCAGGACATCAACAGGGACGGCACCACGATCCTGCTGGTCGAACAGAACGCCGGCAAATCCCTCGCCATCTCCGACAGAGCCTACGTGCTGGAAAACGGAAGCATCGTTCTCTCCGGCACCGGTGCGGAACTGGCGGCAAGCGAAATGGTACAGAAGGCGTACCTCGGCGGTTAAACCGAATGAAATCCTCTGCTTTTCCGGAGACATTCCGGCGGAGCAGGGGACTTTTTGTTGGGGACAATCGATTAATTATTGAAATAATCCGCAGAAATTGCATAATAATACTTGATTTTGCCGACGAACGGGTGTATAATAATCGGTGTTCAATTTTGCATTAATAAGGAGTACCCAATTATGGCACAGAGAAAAGGTAACCTGATGGGTGTCAGAAATGACATCAAGGTTCTCGACGCAACTCTCCGCGACGGCGGACTCTGCAACGATTTCAAATTCAGCGACGATTTTGTTCGCACTCTTTACAAGACCAACGTAAAGAGCGGCGTTGACTATATGGAATTCGGCTACAAGGCTGACCCCGATCTCTTCGACGAATCCGAATACGGCGCATGGAAATTCTGCAAGGAAGAAGATCTCCGCGCAATCGTAGGCGAAAACGTATCCGATATGAAGATCGCTGTTATGGCTGACGTCGGACGCTGCAATTTCCGCCGCGATTTCCTGCCCAAGTCCGAATCCGTGATCGACATGGTCCGCGTTGCGTGCTACATTCACCAGATTCCCGCGGCAATCGAGATGATCGAACATTTCCACGAGCTCGGCTACGAAACCACCTGCAACATCATGGCAATCTCTCAGGCGGGCGGCAACCAGATCGAAGAAGCACTGACCATGCTCTGCGAATCTTCTGTTGACGTCATCTACCTCGTTGACAGCTACGGCTCCCTCTATCCGGAAAACGCGTCCAATCTCGCGCAGACCTACCTCGAATTTGCGGAAAAGGCTGGCAAGTCCGTCGGTTTCCACGCCCACAACAACCAGAACCTCGCATTCGCAAACACCATCGATACCCTGTCACGCGGTGTCAGCTTCCTCGACGCAACCGTACAGGGCATGGGACGCGGTGCCGGCAACTGCGCACTGGAGCTGCTCCTCGGCTTCCTCAAGAATCCGAAGTACAATCTGTACAGCCTCCTGAGCTTCATCGAAAAGTTCATGATCCCGCTCAAGGAATCCGGCGTGGTATGGGGCTTCGATCTGCAGTACATGTTCACCGGTCAGCTCAACCGTCATCCCCGTGAAGCAATGGCGTTCACTGCACAGAAGCGCGGCGACTACTGCGACTTCTACAAGGAACTGCTCGACCACGAATAATTCAGCAAATAACGGAAGTTTGGACAGCCGGACTTCCGTTTTCTGTTGCAAAAATCCGGCGGATGTGATAAAATGAAGAAAACAGCAAACGGAGGGTTTGTCATGAGAAAAATCGGGATCAATCTCAACGCAATCGCCGGTCTGACGGACGAGGAATACTTCGCAGAAATCGCACAGCTCGGCTTTGACTGCATTTTCAGCGGAGTCCGGTCGCCGGAACAGATGGCGGTCTGGGGAAACCTGTGTGCAAAGCACGGTCTGGAATACGAAACGCTCCACGCACCGTTCGGTCACATCAACGACATCTGGCTGGAGGACGACTGCGGCATGCTGGACGAGCTGAAGCATTCGATCGACATGTGTCTTGAGGTCGGCGCGGGAATATCCGTCGTGCATCTGTCTGCCGGAAACCGTGCACCGTCCATCACCGACAGAGGCCGCGCGCGTTTTGCACAGCTGGTCGAATATGCCGAGCAGAAGAACGTGAAGATCGCCTTCGAGAACCAGCGCAAGCTCGCCAATATCGCGTGGGCGTTTGAGGCATTCCCCGGAGAGGGCGTCGGATTCTGCTGGGACTGCGGTCACGAATTCTGCTTCACGCCGGGACGTCACTACATGCCCCTCTTCGGCAGCCGACTGATCTGCACCCACATCCACGACAACACCACGGTGTACAACGATGACAGCCATTTTCTCCCGTTCGACGGCGCGTGCGATTTTGACTATGTCGCCGAAGCCATCCGTCAGTCGTGCTACACGGGCTCGCTGATGCTTGAGGTCGGCAACAAGACCCGCTACGGCGAGGTTGATCCGCGTGAATTCCTCGCATCTGCGGCGGAACGCGTGAAAAGACTCCGCGCGATGGTCGATGGGGATTGACAAAGCGGCGGTTTTGTGCTATACTTTATGTAATTGAATAAGAAAAGCTATGATGGAAAGAGTAGCCCACGCGGAACAGACAGAGAGAGAAACAGATGGTGGAAGTTTCTTATGGAAAGCATGGGTGAAGACCGCTCCTGAGCTGCCGTGCCGAAAGTAGAGTAAGCACTGCCGTATTTCTGCGTCAAAGAATAGGATTTGTTGGAATCCGAAGATAAAAATCAAGGTGGAACCGTGCATTTTTCGTGATTAGTATGCACCCTTGGACTGTTTGGCTTTTTCAAGCAGTCCGTGGGTGCTTTTCTTGTTCAATGAAAAATATTTTCTGAATAGGAGACAACATCATGAAAGTCATTTACAGTGACGGGCACGTGGATGTATGCGAACAGGAGCTCACAGTACTCCGGCACTCCGCGGCACACATTCTCGCACAGGCAGTCAAACGGCTGTATCCGTCCGTGCAGCTCGGATTCGGTCCGGCGACGGAGAAGGGATTCTACTACGACATGGATCTCGGAGACATCACGCTCTCAGCGGAGGATCTTCCGGCGATTGAGAAGGAAATGCGGCGGATCGTGAAGGAAAATCTGCCGGTGAAGCCGTTTGTTCTTGAGAGGGAAGACGCCCTCCGGCTCATGGAGGAACGGCACGAATTCTACAAAGCGGAGCACATCCGGGAACTCCCTGACGGAGAACCGATCAGCTTCTACAAGCAGGGAGATTATATGGATCTCTGCCGCGGACCGCATATCACCTACACGAAAGCGATGGGCGCATTCAAGCTCACGGGCGTATCCGGTGCGTACTGGAAAAACGACGCGGAGAACCGGATGCTCACGAGAATCTACGGCACGGCATTCCCGACGCAGGCGGAGCTTGACGAATTTCTGCGATTGCAGGAAGAAGCGGCACGGCGGGATCACCGGAAAATCGGGCGTGAAATGGAGCTGTTTCTGTTTGCCGATGAGGGCGCGGGATTCCCGTTCTTCCTGCCGAAGGGGCTGATTCTGAAAAATCTTCTCGTGGACTACTGGCGGAAAATGCATTACGCGAACGGATACCGGGAAATCTCCACGCCGATGATGCTTGACAAAAGTCTGTGGGAGACGAGCGGACACTGGGCGCACTACCGGGACAGCATGTACACGTCCGAGATCGACGGAGCGACGTACTGCATCAAACCGATGAACTGCCCCGGCGGCGTGCTGGTCTACAAAAACAAGCCGCACAGCTACCGCGAATTCCCTCTGCGGATGGCGGAGCTCGGACTGGTGCATCGGAATGAACTGCGCGGGACGCTTCACGGTCTGTTCCGGGTACGGTGCCTCACGCAGGATGACGCGCACATTTTCATGCGGCGGGAGCAGATTCCGGACGAAATCACGGGTGTCATCCGCCTGATCGACGAGATCTACCGCAAATTCGGCTTCACGTACAAATTGGAATTGTCCACGCGGCCGGAAAACAGCATGGGCAGTGACGAGGACTGGGATGCGGCAACGGACGGACTGCGCGAAGCACTGGAACGCCTGCATCTGCCGTACGAAATCAACGAAGGCGACGGCGCATTCTACGGTCCGAAGATTGACTTCCACCTCACGGACAGCCTCGGACGGACGTGGCAGTGCGGTACGTTCCAGCTCGATTTCCAGCTCCCGCAGAATTTCGACCTGCTCTAC
>JAFUQY010000138.1 GCA_017472105.1 Clostridia bacterium
AAGAAAGAAAAAATAAGAAAGAATAAAGCGGGAGCGCACCGTACCTGCATCCACCACCCGCGCCGCAGGCTGAGCTTACCGCAGAACCCAAGTGTCCCGAAAAATAAGATACGTTCGCGTACGCCCAAAACTGCACGTTGTCTAAACTCCCGCCCGCCGGAGGCATTGGGTCCAAGCACTCCTGGTTGCCGAATCGAGAGCCCGGCAACGGAGGGTTCTCGCGCCGCCCGCGCAGGGCTACAAATCCCCATTGAAAAGCGGAGCTTTTCTACAATATCTTCCTAACGCTTTAGAAAAAACAAACCGGCTGTAAGCCAAACAGAAAGAAAATAAAAAAACCTCCCGGAGTCCACCACCATGAACACACAATTCATCTACGGCATCATCGCCATCATCTGTGCCGCACTGCTCGCGTACACCATCACACCACCCGTGCGCGTGCTTGCGTTCAAGATCGGCGCGGTGGATGTGCCGCTCGATAACCGAAGAATCCATAAAAAGCCCATCCCGAGAATCGGCGGGCTTGCCATCTACCTCAGCTTTACCCTCACCACCATGCTCA
This sequence comes from Clostridia bacterium, assembly GCA_017472105.1. The sequence goes on from JAFUQY010000138.1 coordinate 563, forward strand.
TGTGCGATTTCACAAAAGAGCTGGTCACCATCTGGATCGGCGGCGGCGTGCTCGTCATCCTCGGCATCCTCGACGATATCTACCGCCTCAATGCATGGCTCAAACTCGCGGTCCAGCTCGCCGCGGCAGGTTTCGCCGTCTGGAACGGATGCCTCATCGACCACATCAACCTCGGCGGCGGCTATGTCCAGCTCGGCGTCCTTGCCATTCCGCTCTCCATCCTCTGGATTGCCGGACTCACCAACGCCATCAACTTCATCGACGGGCTGGACGGGCTTGCCTGCGGGGTCTCCGCGATCTCCTCGCTGTCCCTCTTCTTCGTCACAACCCTGAGCGGCGACACGGTCTCGTCCCTCATGTGCGGCATCCTCGTAGGCTCGTGCGTCGGATTTCTCCCGTTCAACTCCAATCCCGCACGGATTTTCATGGGGGACACCGGCGCCCTCTTCCTCGGATATGCCATGGCGGTTCTCAGCGTGCACGGCGTCTTCAAGCTCCATACTGTGCTCTCGTTCATGCTCCCCGTCATCATCTTCGCACTGCCCCTGTTTGATACCGTCTTCGCCATCTTCCGCCGCCTGCTCAAAGGGAAGAGCCCGTTCTCTCCCGACAGAGGTCACATCCATCACCGCCTCATCGACAGCGGCTTCACGCAGAAGGAATCCGTCAACATCCTCTACGCCATCTGCGGTATCCTCGGACTCGTCGCGGTCTTCTGCACCGAAGCCATCTTCGAGGAAAGCCGCTTCATCCGCTCCGTCAGCATCTTCGTCATCGCCGTGGCACTCTTCACCATCCACATCCTCATCCTCAAAAATCCCGAGTGCAGAAAGCATTCCGGTCTGACCGAGGATGACATGACAACCGACGAATACCTCGGTGAGCTCGATCCCGAAAAGGCGCGCAAAATCGAGGAACACAACGGCGGTCATGCCGAAGAGAAGGAAAACAAGGAAGAAGAAACGCCTGACAGCGAAGCGGATGTGCCGTCGGAGGAAAAATGAAGGACATGAACGGGCACAAATTCCGCATTTCTTCGGGCGTGCTCATTACGGCGGCACTGATTCTGCTGGCTGCCGGTGCTCTGGTCTTTCTCTGGCACAGCGGCATTCTCACGGGCGAAAACAGCACCGAGGACGGCTCGGATGAAACGGCGGATGCGCTGTACGGACTGGAGGAAAATCCGGAAACCGGCGTGATTTACTACGAGGGCAGGGATCTGTCCCCGAAAGATCTGCTCGCATCGCTCCGTGAAACCGACTCCGTGGTCTGGAACTACCGTGCCGTCGATGCGTGGGAAACGTCCGCGTACACAGTGGAGCGGATCACGGCGTCACGGCTGGGCGAAAAATACCGCATCGAGTCCGACTCCCGGCTCATCATCTGCGATGGTGCGACCGTGTACCGCAGGGAAGGCATGCTGGAGATGACATTGGACGCGTCTCTCACCGATTTTTACGCCGAAGCCGGTCTGACGCCGCTCACAGCGATTCAGAATACGCCGGACGAGCAGGTATCGGGCCTCTCCTGCGATGACCCGAAGAATATCAAATACATCAGAATGACGGTGCAGGACGGCGACTTCCGCACGGAGTACAAAATTTCCGTGGAAACCGGGATTCCCGTCGAGGAGCGATCCTACTTCGGAAACGCCGTGTACCGCATGGTGATGACCGACTCCATCAGCGTCTTCGCGGCACAGCAGCTGCCGGACGACTATTTCGACATTCCCGATTTTGAATCAAGATAAGGGGTTATTATGGAAAAGAAAAACGCAAAAAAACGCGGACTGGGCGCGCTTGACGTGTTCATTATTCTCGCAATTCTCGCGGTTGCGGCGGGACTCGGCTTCCGGATGTTCATGGGAGACAGTGCCGAGCTCAGTACCGATGCGGCTCTGGAAAACTACGTCATCACCTTCCGGGTCATGAACATCAAGGACTCCTCCGCAAAGAATCAGATGCACACGGGCGACAATTTCTACCTCAAGGAAGGCGGCGTCCTCTTCGGCTCGCTCCGTGAAAACCGAACCGTCACCGACGCGCAGGCGTTCTACGAAATGCCCGACGGCACCATCGTCAAGGCATCGAACACGGCGACGGGCGAGAACTACCGCGTTGACGTCGAAGCCAGCGTGGACGCACAGGGCAGACTGAACGCGGACGGCGGATTCCTCCTCGGCGGCAACACCACCATCGCCCCGAATCAGGAAGTGATGATCTATTCGAAGTACCTGGCAATCACTGTGCAGATCACCGGAATCGCAAAAGCATCTTGAGATGCAGAGAAAAGAGAAGAGAAATAATTACAGAGAACAGAATTTGTTGAAAGCGTCCGGCGGGAGATCAATGATCTCCCCTACTGAAACCGCTTGCAGTTCAGCTGCGG
>JAFUQY010000139.1 GCA_017472105.1 Clostridia bacterium
CGCCATCGATTTTGACGGCACCGAGAGAATGTGGGACGCGCTCTACGATGCAATCCGCAATGGCGTGCCTTATCCTGTAACCCTCGAGCAGGCGGCGAAGGTCATCGAGGTCATTGACAAGGCAAAAGCGGGCACTGTGTTTGAAAACGTGGAGTTTGATCTGTAATTTGAGAGGATTTTATGCTGAAAGATTATCTTGCCGACAAGCCCGTACTGGAAACCGGACGTCTCCTCATGCGCCCGCTGACACCGGAAGATGCACCGGCAATGCGCTGGCTGTCGGAGCCCGAACTGTACACCTACTGGGGAAGGGAAGCCAACAACGGTGAACTGCACCCGGAAACCATCTTCATTGACCCGCGTCCCCATGTCAGGCGCAGGCCCGGACCCGGATTCTGCCTTGGGATTTTCCTCAAATCCGACGGGACCATGGTCGGGGAGATGTGGATGCTTGAGGTGGAAAACAGCCGCATGGCGAAGGTGGCGTACCGTATCGCACGGGAATACTGGAATCAGGGCATTGCGACAGAAGCACTCCGGGAAACCGTAAAATTCACCTACGAAAAAACGGAACTTGACCGGCTCTGGACGGATGTGGACTGCCGCAATACCGGCTCGTGGCGGGTTCTGGAAAAGTGCGGTTTTGTGCGGGAAGGCATGATCCGGCAGGGTAAAATGGTCAGCTCATACTGCGATTACTATATCTACGGCATGCTGCGTTCGGATTACGACGGCATGAACCAATAAAATTCAACTGCAAGGAGAAACAACATGGCAAACGAAATCATCAAGGGCATGGGATTCCATCATGTAGCGCTCAAGGCCGTCAATTTTGAAGAGTCCCTCAAGTTTTTCACCGAAGGTCTCGGCATGAAGTTCTACACCCAGTGGGGCGAAGGTGACGGCAGAATCGCAATGCTCGATCTCGGCGACGGCGGTATTCTCGAGCTGTTCGCAGGCGGTGCACAAGGTCCCAACACCAACTACATCCACTTCGCAATGAAGGTTGACGACGTTGACGCGGCATATGCGACCGCAATTGCGGCAGGCGCGAAGCCGAAGTCCGCTCCCAAGGTTGTTCCGCTTCAGTCCGCTCCCGTGAAGCTGACGCTTAACTGCGGCTTCGTTTACGGCCCGTCCGGTGAAGAACTCGAATTCTTCCGGATTCTGGAAGCTGAATAATTACTCGAAGGAGAACACCAATGATCGCAACACTCGTTTTTGTCGACGTGATCCCGGAATTTGTGGACGCGTTCGCTGAAATCACAAAATACAACCACGAAAATTCCCGCAAGGAACCCGGCAATGTCCGTTTCGACGTCCTGCACGACAACAAGGATCCGAACAAGTTCGTGCTCTACGAAGTGTACGCTGACACCGACGCCGCAGCTGCGCACAAGGAGACCGAGCACTACAAGAAGTGGCGCGAAACCGTTGCTCCCATGATGGCGTCGCCGCGTTCCTCCATTCCGACCACGCCTTATTGCTTTGACTGAGCTTGGACGGGAGTTCTATACCCGTGACGGTCTGACCGTTGCGCGGGAGCTGATCGGCAAAACGCTGATTCACCGCACCGGCGGCAGGGAACTGTGCGGAATCATCACCGAAACCGAGGCGTACATGGGCGTGACCGACAAGGCATCCCACGCATACGGCGGACGTCGGACAAAGCGCACGGAAACCATGTATCTTCGCGGCGGGCACGCGTACGTGTACCTGATCTACGGGATGTATTCCTGCATGAACATCACGGCATCGACCAACGGAAATCCCGAAGCCGTGCTCATCCGTGCGGTAATGCCACAGGGGGACGTGCAGGGAATTCTCGACAACATACGTGCGGGAAGCCGGCGGAAGAATCTGCCCGAATCTGCTGACGGATTGTCTCCGGCTGAACTGTACGGTCTGACCAACGGTCCCGGCAAGCTGTGCATCGGCATGGGAATCACGCGGGAGCAGAACGGACTGGACATGACCGGCGGCGATTTTGTCGTATGTGACGAAGGCTTTTCGGCGGATGAAATCCTGACGCTGCCGCGCGTGGGCATCGATTATGCGGAAGAGGCGGCACAGTTCCCGTGGAGGTTTTCCGTTCCGTGCGTGAATGGAATACCTGTGATCCGACCATAATAGTTTCGTCGGAATTCACAGAACTCGTATATTCCGTTTAGAGAAATCAAACAATTCAGACTCCGTGATATCGAATTCTTCCGGTATTGCGGAGTTTTGTTTTGGAACAAACGCCGATGTTGACCGGTTAAAACTTTGCTTTATGACGGAAACACCGTAAAAATGAACAAAATCAGACATGTTTTTTCGGTGATTCTGTGATAACGACAAAATCGTTGTGAATTCTGCTTAAACCGAACTGATTTTCAATAAAAGAATTTCATGTATTTATCAAAATGCACTTGAAAATCTTGGATTTCTATTGTATAATATGATAAGGAAAGGATGGTGTCTCCATATGATTGAAAATGACAAGTTAATTTCGCCGGAAGAAACTCCTGCACGTCCGGCGGATCTTTTCCATCAGGGAACCAACTATGCCTCCTACGATTTCCTTGGCGTACACGGGGAAGTGACCGAAAACGGTTACGCATATACCTTCCGTGTATGGGCACCGAATGCCGTAAACGTTACGCTCAATGCCGACTTTACCGACTGGAACAACGGACTGCCGCTGCTGCGGGAATCGGAGGATGGCATCTGGAGCGTTCTGGTGGAATCCAAAGAATCGCTGGAAGGCAGATTCTATAAATACGCAGTGACCGGAAAGAACGGTACGACGCACCTCAAAGCCGACCCGTACGCATTCCTGTCCGAAACCACAGTCAAGACCGCATCCGTGATCTGTGACATCGGGAATTACCAGTGGAACGACGCGGAATGGCTGAGAAAGCGCAGTGCGACCGTATGTCCCAAGCAGCGCGGATTCAAGCCGAAGGTCAATCACTATTACAGCGCACCTCTCAATGTTTACGAGGTTCATCTCGGCTCATGGCGCACCGTTGACGGCAAATGCACCTCCGACGGCGAGCACTACATGAACTACCGGGACATCGCGGACAAGCTGGCACCGTATGCGGCAGATATGGGATACACCCACGTCGAGCTGATGCCGGTGATGGAGCATCCCTACGACGGTTCCTGGGGCTATCAGGTCTGCGGATATTTTGCGCCCACTTCAAGATTCGGCAGTCCGGACGATTTCCGGTATCTGATCGAAAAAATGCACAGGCACGGACTCGGCGTCATTCTCGACTGGGTTCCGGCGCATTTCCCGAAGGACGAGCACGGTCTGTTCGAATTCGACGGGGAACCGCTCTACGAATATTCCGGCAGAAAAATGGAAGAATCCGACTGGGATACCCGTTATTTCGATGTCGGACGGCCGGAGGTTCAGTCCTTCCTGATCTCCAACGCCCTCTTCTGGATCCGGGAATATCACGCGGACGGTCTGCGGGTTGACGCGGTTGCTCCCATGCTCTACCTCGACCGTGACGGCGATCCGGATGAAATGAAGAAGAACGGCACATACAATCCCGCCGCTGTCGACTTCTTCAAAAAGCTCAACACCGCGGTTGCATCGGAATTCCCGGATGTTCTCATGATCGCCGAGGAATCCACCGACTGGCCCATGCTGACCAAGCCCGTGAAGGACGGCGGTCTGGGCTTCAACTTCAAGTGGAACATGGGCTGGGCAAACGATGCCATTGATTATGTGAAAACCGATCCCATCGCGCGGAAATTCAAGCACAACAAGCTGACCTTCCCGCTGATGTATGCCTTCAACGAAAACTACATCCTACCCATCTCGCACGACGATGTGGTTCACGGAAAGAAGTCCCTTGTAGACAAATGCTTCGGGGAATACGATGACAAATTTGCCTGCATGCGGACGCTCCTGATGTATCAGATGACCCTGCCCGGCAAGAAAATGCTGTTCATGGGTACGGAATTCGCACAGTTCCGGGAATGGGACTATCAGAATGAGCTGGAATGGTTCATGATCGACTACCCGAGACACATCGAAATGCAGCGCTTCGTGAAGGCGATCAACCGGTTCTATCTGGAAAATCCCGAGCTGTGGGAAATTGACGACACGTGGGACGGCTTCGAATGGATTGAAGCAGACGCCGCGGATCTGAACGTCATCTCCTACCGCAGACGGGACAAGAAGGGGCACGAAATCATCGTCGTTCTCAACTTCGCGCCGGTTGTACGGGAAAACTATTCCGTAAAGGTGCCGAAAATGGGACGGTATGAGGAAATCTTCACCTCTGACCGCTACGAATTCGGCGGCAGGAACCGGATGAACGACGACGCTGTACGCACCCGTACCGTGGTGAACGAGGACGGCGTGAAGCAGAGCGTGGTCGATATCACCCTGCCCGCACTCTCCGGCATCATTCTGCGCAAGCAGCAGGCAAAATAAAAGCAGCCCCATAACCAAGTCAGCAATACTTTATTCATATAAATTCACGGAGGACAACATGTATAAGAAACAGGAATGCGTTGCGATGCTCCTTGCCGGCGGACAGGGCAGCAGATTATACACGCTTACCGAAAGAACTGCAAAACCGGCCGTACGGTTCGGTGGTAAATACCGCATCATCGACTTCCCGCTGTCCAACTGCGTTAACTCCGGCATCTACACCGTCGGTGTTCTGACTCAGTATCAGCCCCTCGTTCTCAACGAATACATCGGCAACGGCCAGCCGTGGGACCTTGACAGAAGCCAGAGCGGTGTTATGGTTCTTCCTCCCTATCAGGGAAAATCCGGCGCAGACTGGTACTCCGGTACCGCAAACGCCATTTACCAGAACCTGCAGTTCATCGACCGTTATGACCCGGACTATGTTCTCATTCTCTCCGGTGACCATATCTATAAAATGGACTACGCGAAGATGCTCGAAGCGCACAAGGAAACCGGTGCTGACTGTACCATCGCGGTTCTTGAAGTTTCTCTCGAAGAAGCAAGCCGTTTCGGCATCATGAATACCGACGAAAACCTCAAGATTCTCGAATTCGAGGAAAAGCCGAAGCAGCCCAAGAGCACCAAGGCTTCCATGGGTATCTACATCTTCAACGCGAAGCTCCTCAAGGAATATCTGATCGCTGACGAAGCTGACCCGGAATCCTCCAAGGACTTTGGTAAGAATATCATCCCGAAGATGCTCGCGGACGGATGCAGCATGTACGCATATCCCTTCGTGGGCTACTGGAAGGACGTCGGAACCATTCAGTCCCTGTGGGAAGCAAACATGGACCTGCTCGGCGAAAATCCCAAGTTCAACCTCGGCGACAGAAGCTGGAGAATCTACTCCCGCAACTATTCCGACCCGCCGCACTACATCGGTGAATACGCGAAGGTTTCCAACTCCCTCATCACCGAAGGCTGCGATATCGAAGGTATTGTTGAAAACTCCGTGCTTGCCAGCGGTGTAAAGGTTTCCCGCGGTGCGTATATCAAGGACTCCATCATCATGAAGAACGTCACCATCGCGGAAGGCACCACCATCAACTACTCCATCATCGACAGTGACACCAATATCGGCGCAGGCTGTGTCATCGGCAGAACCATGAGCGCAAACGAACAGATTACCGTTGTCGGCTCCGATCTTGACATCAAGCCCGGTACCGATATTCCCGGCGGCGAAATGGTCAACGCGGAATGGCTCGCAAAGAACGGCGGAAACGCTTAATTTGAAAGGACGGAAACAAAATGTCAGCAACAGGAATTATTTTCTCCAATATTCACGACAATAATATACCCGAGCTTACCAGACTGCGTACCGTTGCATCCGTACCCTTTGCCTGTCGTTACCGCTTCATCGACTTCACCCTGTCGAACATGGTAAACTCCAACATCTACAACATCAGCGTTATCACCCATTACAACTATCAGTCCCTCATGGACCACATCGGTTCCGGTAAGGACTGGGATCTTGCGCGCCGCTCCGGTGGTATCAAGATCCTTCCTCCCTATATCACCGCTTTTGCAAACGGCTCCAATCCGCAGTATCAGACCCGTCTGGAAGCACTCAAGAGCGTGAACGATGCCCTCATCCGCATCACCGATGACTATGTTGTTCTCTCCGACTGCGACGTCATCTGCAACGTGGACTTCAACGATATGATTAACTATCACCAGAAGTCCGGCGCGGATATGACCTTCGCTGTCAAGCAGGTTTCCATGACCAAGGAACAGGCAAAGAATAACACCATTCTGTACTCCGATGCAGACGGACGCGTCACTGACCTTCTCGCATATCCCACCGATTTCGAAGGCGAAGCGGATATCTCCCTCAACATCATCGTCATGAAGACCGCATACCTCCGTTCCATCGTTCTTGACGCCATCGCGCACAACTACTCCAGCCTGACCAAGGACGTCATCGCGCGCAACCTCGACAAGGCGAACTACCACATCTACCGCTACGACGGATATTTTGCATGCATTTCCTCCTTTGCGGAATACTATCAGCACAGCATGGAACTGCTCTCCAATCCCGTTGCGCGTGAATCCCTGTTCAGCGTGAAGAACCGCCCGGTTTACACCAAGGTCAGAAACTCCAACCCGTCTTACTACGCACCCGATTCCAAGATCAAGAACTCCATGATCGCGGACGGCTGTGAAATTCTCGGTACCGTTGAAAACTCCATTATTTTCCGCGGTGTCAAGATCGGCAGAAACGCGACGGTCAAGAACTCCATCATCATGCAGGATACCATCATCAGCGACGGCGCATTCCTCAACTGTGTCATCACCGACAAGAACGCTGTCATCCGCGACGGACGCATGCTCTGCGGTGCCGAAACCCAGCCGTTCTATGTATCCAAGGGCAAGATGATCTGACAGGCTTCATGAAAAAACTCTGTTGTACACTGTTCCTGCTTTTACTGTTGAACAGCTGTGTTTCCGGACAGAATCAGACTGCGGAAACTCCGTCCGAAACCTTTTCACCCGGAGCCGTGACGGTTCTTGAACTTGCGATAGCAGAATTTCATCAGGTGTTCGCGGAATTCGAAGGTTTGCAGATCGAACAGACTTCTACGATGACCCGGACGGATGATATTGACAATATCGTTGTTCAGATTACCTACACTTCGGATAACGGCGAAGGTGTCTATGGTTTTGAATACCGGAAGGACGACAGCGGTGACTTTATCCTGCTTTCACAGGGTGAGAATGTGACAGTGGACAATCTGGTAACGATACAGCCACAGGAAATTACGAATAAAGAATTACAGGAGGATTGAATATGAAAATCCTTTACGCGGCTTCCGAAGCACTGCCGTATGCTTCCACAGGCGGACTTGCTGACGTTGCAGGTTCTCTTCCCAAAGCAGTCAAGGACGTTCTTGGCAGAGATTCCGACGTTCGTCTGGTAATGCCCCTTTATCCCCAGGTCCGGGAAAAATTCGCCGAAAAGCTCGAGCTGATCTGCGAAATCAATGTGCGCCTCGCATGGCGTAACCAGTACTGCGGTATCTGGCAGATCAAGTCCGACGGCGTGATCTTCTACTTTATCGACAATATGTACTACTTCGACCGCAAGGCGCTCTACGGTGCGTTTGACGACGGGGAACGGTTCGCGTTCTTCTCCAAGTGCATCATTGAGCTGATGGCGGCGGTCAACTTCTATCCCGATATTCTTCACGGCAACGACTGGCAGACCGCTCTTGCAATCATCTACCTCAAGAGACGCTTCTCCCACCTGCCCGAATATCAGCACATCTCCACCCTGTTCACCATCCACAACATCGACTATCAGGGCATTTACGACTTCAGCATCCTCAGCGAAGTGTTCGAACTGCCCGAATGGGACCGCAACATTGTGGAATACAACGGATGCATCAACCTGCTCAAGGGCGCCATCGTCTGCTCCGATATGGTCAGCACCGTCAGCAACACCTACGCGCATGAAATCCTCACCGAATACTACTCCAGCGGTCTGCATCACATCCTCCGTCAGACCGAGGCGGAAGGCAGACTCACCGGCATCGTAAACGGTATCGACGTGGATTACTACAACTCCGAAACCGACCCGGATATCGCGGCGAACTTCGACGTTTCCGATCTCTCCGGCAAGGCTGAGGACAAGGCTGAGCTTCAGAGACTCTGCGGCTTCAAGGTTGACGAAAACACACCCATCATCGCGATGGTTTCCCGTCTGGCGGCTCACAAGGGCTTTGACCTCGTACGTCATGTGCTTGAAGAAATCATCATGAAGAACGATGTGCAGTTCGTGCTCCTCGGTACCGGCGAGACCGAGCTGGAAGAATTCTTCAAGGATCTGGAAATGCGGTACCCCGAAAAGGTATGCATCAAGCTGGAATACAACAAGGTTCTTTCCAAGAAATTCTATGCCGGCGCGGATATGTTCCTCATGCCTTCCAAGAGCGAACCCTGCGGTCTGTCCCAGATGATCGCATCCCGTTACGGCACCGTTCCGATCGTCCGTGAATGCGGCGGTCTGGCAGATACCATCAAGGCATACAACGAATACGAAGGCACCGGCAACGGCTTCTCCTTCGCGAATTACAATGCACATGAGATGATGAAAGTCATCGATTATGCACTTGCAATGTATTCCGACAAGGCGAAATGGACGCAACTTGTGAGAAATGTCATGAAAGTCGATTTTTCCTGGAATGTTTCGGCTAAAAAATACATTGATATTTATTCCGCTTTGTTGTAAAATATAATAGTACGATTTTAGCATCGGCGCAGTTGGTTTTTGAATCGGCTGCGCCTATGCGGATTTTAAGAGGCTTAAAGTAAATTTATGGAAAACAACAAACCTATGACCGAAGCAGAGATCAGAGCGAATATAGCTGCAAAGCTGACCCGTTACTTCGGTGTTGCTCTGGACGAAGCTACCGACGAACAGCTCTATAAGGCAGTCGCCCTGAGCGTAAAGGACGTTCTCACCGAGAAGCGTTCCGTCTTCCACAATAAAGTGAAGAAGGTGCACCCCAAGAAGGTGTACTATATGTGCATGGAATTCCTGGTTGGCCGTCAGCTCAAAAACAACCTGATGAACCTTGGTCTGGACGAAGAATACCGCAAGGCTCTGGCAAACATGGGATTCGACCTCGACAAGATTTACGAGATGGAACCCGACCCGGGTCTCGGCAACGGCGGTCTCGGTCGTCTTGCGGCATGCTTCATGGACTCCCTGTCCTCCCTCGACTACGCGGCTACCGGCTTCTCCATTCTGTATGAATACGGCCTGTTCAAGCAGCGCATCATCGACGGCAATCAGGTCGAGCTTCCCGACAGCTGGATGAACGAAGGCTCTTCCTGGCTCGTTCCGCGTACCGACAAGGCGTTCACTGTACGTCTCGGCGGCACCGTGGAAGAGAAGTGGGTCAACGGCAAGTGCACCATCCAGTATGACAACTATCAGGATGTCCGCGCCGTTCCTTACGACATGATGATCCCCGGCTACGATTCCCAGGCAGTCAACGCACTCCGTCTCTGGAAGGCTGTTGATATGACCAACTTCAACATGAACCTGTTCTCTCAGGGTCAGTATGTTCAGGCGATTCAGGAAAGCTCCAATGCGGAAGTTATCTCCAAGGTGCTCTATCCCTCCGACGAACACGATGAAGGTAAGCTGCTCCGTCTGACTCAGCAGTACTTCCTTGTATCCGCGTCCCTCCAGAGCATCATTTCCGACCATCTGGCGGCATACGGCACTCTCTACAACTTTGCCGACAAGGTTTCCATCCACATCAACGATACCCATCCCGCACTGTGTGTTCCCGAGCTGATGCGTATCCTCATGGACGTTTATTCCTACACATGGGATGCCTCATGGTCCGTTGTTACCAAGGTTATGTCATAAACCAACCACACCGTCCTTCCCGAAGCTCTGGAAAAGTGGAATGTTTACCTGTTCAG
>JAFUQY010000140.1 GCA_017472105.1 Clostridia bacterium
CAATATGGTATTCATGGGCGCGGCGGTGTTCATCTGCCTGTTCATCTCCGAGGATTTCCGCAGCGGCTATGCTAAGAATCTCTTCACCGTCCGTGCGAAGAAGGGTGACTATGTCATCTCTAAAACCCTCGCCGGCTTTGTCTGCGGTGCACTCATGCTGATCCTGTACCTGATCGGCTCCCTGCTGGGCGGTGCGATTGCGGGTCTGTCGTTCGATCTGCACGGTCTGACTGCCGGAAACATCGTGATGTGCATTCTGGCAAAGATCTTCCTGATGCCTGTATTCGTCGCCATCGATGTACTCGTCAGCGTGGCAGCAAAGCAGAAGGCGTGGCTCTGTCTCTGCGGCTCGCTGGGCGCAGGAATGCTGCTGTTTATGATGGTTTCCGTAATCAGCCCGCTCGCATCCACGGTGATGAATGCGGCTCTGTGTCTTGCGGGAGGTGTGCTGTTTGCCGCAGGTCTCGGAGCACTCAGCAGAACGGTGCTCGGCAGAACAAGTCTGGTGTAACAGGCATGCGGCAGAGCGGAATTCCGGATAAACACAGCGATTATCCGCCGATTCTGCCGTATTTTTTCAGAAATCTCCCGAAACGCAAACAAAACTTTAACATTTGTATGCTACAATAGGTTCATTACAGTGAAACTATACCCACCGGAGGGATGCCATATGTTCAAAATTCTTGTGGTAGAGGACGACCGTGACCTGAACCGCTCGGTCTGCTCCTTTCTGAATCACAGCGGCTACGAAGCGACCGGATGCCTGAGCGCGGATGAGGCTTACGATGCCATGTATGAGACCATATTCGACCTGATCGTTTCGGATATCATGATGCCGGGGACGGACGGGTACGAATTTGCCAGGTCGGTACGCACGCTCAACGAAGAAATCCCGATTCTCTTCATGACCGCGCGGGATGATTTTGCCTCCAAGCAGCGCGGCTACCGTGTGGGCATCGACGACTACATGGTCAAGCCCATCGATCTGGATGAGCTGTTTCTGCGGATCGGGGCACTGCTGCGTCGGGCGAAGATTGCATCCAGCCGTACCCTCACCGTCGGCGGCTTTTCCATGGATATGGACGAACGCACGGCGTATCTGAACGGCACGGAAATTTCCCTGACGACGCGGGAGTTCAATCTTCTCTACAAACTGCTGTCTTATCCCAAGAAAACCTTCACCCGCACCCAGCTTATGGACGAATTCTGGGACGCGGAAACGGCATCCGGAACCCGCACGGTGGATGTGTACATGACCAAACTGCGCGGCAAGCTGGCGGACTGCGATGATTTCGAGATTGTCACGGTGCACGGCATGGGCTACAAGGCGGTGATTAAGTGAAGCGGGACGCCCATTTCAGGCAGATTCTCTATGCTTTGCAGCGGTATATGATTTTCTTCATTATGGTAACATTTGTTACCACCTGCTGTATGATGCTGTTTCTTACCACTCTGGCAGATACAATGGAGATCACACTGACCGGTGAAAACCTTGAAAAAGCGGCAAAACTGACTTTTCTCAACGTGGCTCTGCTCAGCCTGCTGTATTCCGCATTTGACACAATCCGCCGGAAGCTGACCGTGGACCGTCCGGTAAAGCGGATCACGGAAGCGGCGGAGAAGGTCATGCAGGGCGATTTTTCCGTGCGGATTCAGCCGGCGAAAAACTCCCTCACAGAAGCGCGGTTCAACGAAATCATTGACTGCTTCAACCGGATGACCGCGGAGCTGTCCGGTGTGGAAACGCTGCGGACGGATTTTATCTCCAACGTATCCCACGAGATGAAAACACCGCTCGCCGTCATACGGAATTACGGAACTCTCCTCGAGGAGCCGGGACTGGACGAGGACAAACGGCTCGAATATGCCCGCGTCATCTCGGATAGCAGCCGGAAACTGGCGGATCTGATTACCAATATTCTCAAGCTGAACCGTCTGGAGAATCAGCAGATCTATCCGCAGAAAAAGGAATACAACCTGAGTGAGCAGCTCTGTGAATGCCTGCTGGCGTATGAGAATGTGTGGGAGCGGTCGGAAATTGAGCTTGAAACGGAAATTGACGACGACGTGATGATCCGTGCGGACGAGGAGCTGCTGGCACTGGTCTGGAACAATCTCTTCTCCAATGCGTTCAAGTTCACCGAACCGGGCGGCAGGGTTTCGGTCTCACTCTCGCACGGGGACTATTATGCCGTTGTGAAGGTCAGTGATACCGGATGCGGCATGACACCGGAGACCGGCGCGCATATTTTTGAAAAATTCTATCAGGGCGACACCTCCCACTCCACTGCCGGAAACGGACTGGGTCTTGCTCTCGTGAAGCGGATCATCGACATCACGGGAGGCGAAATCTCCGTCACCAGTGAGCTCGGCGCGGGAAGTACGTTCACGGTACAGCTGCCGGTACAGGCATAGGAGGCTCTATGGACTGGAAAACAATTTGCAGAAAGCTCCTGTTTCTCCCGCTGTGGCTGATCGGGCTTCTTGTGCTGTTCAGTGCGGTGGCTCTTGCGGCGGTTTTTGTGTACGGATGGGAAACGGCTCCCTTCGCGTATGCGGTGTATGTCACTGCCTTTTATACGCTGAGCGTTCTGTGCCTTGCCTGTTGGAAGACGATCCCGGGATATTACCGGAGCATAAAAGGCAAAGTGTACGGCAATCCATACGCGAACCGCTACCTGACCGACACCGCATTCAAGACCCATGTGTCCCTGTACGTCTCCTTCGGAATCAACCTGCTGTATGCCGCGGCGAATGCGTTTTCCGCCGTGTTTTACAGTACATGGTGGTTTGCGCTGTTTGCCGTGTACTACGCGATTCTGGCGGTCATGCGGTTTCTGCTGGTACGGTACGTGAACCGCAATTCCATCGGAACCAGCCGCATGGGAGAGCTGAAGCGGTCACGCCTGTGCGCGTATATCCTGATTTTTGTAAACCTCATTCTCTCGGGCGCCGTACTCATGATGCTCCACTTCAACCGGGGATTCGAGTACCGCGGCATTCTCATCTACATCATGGCAATGTACGCCTTCTACATGACAGGATCTGCCATCCGGGATATGATAAAATACAGGAAACTGGGCAGTCCCGTCATGTCAGCCTCAAAAATTATCAAATTCGCCGCGGCGCTGGTGTCGATGCTGTCTCTGGAAACGGCAATGTTCTCCCAGTTCGGCGGAGATATGTCACCGGAAGCACAACAGCTGATGATTATGCTGACGGGAGCCGGAATTGCTGTCATCGTTGTCACCATGGCAGTCTACGTCATCGTCCGCAATACCAAGGAAATCCGAAAACTGAAAAAGGAACAAAGACATCATGGAGAATCAGAATAAGAACGAAAGCTTCACATACACCTATTCTGCCAGACAGCAGGAAGAAATCAAGCGGATCCGCCAGAAATACCTGCCGCCGGAAGAGGA
>JAFUQY010000141.1 GCA_017472105.1 Clostridia bacterium
CGAAACGGAGGAGCACATGGACGCCATCTTCCGCGAAACCGACGGCACGGGACTCCCGGACTACCCGACAGTGTCGTCGAATATCTACTCGATTCTCACATCGTTCCTCTCGCAGAAAAACTCCGTCGGACCGGCACAGAAATCCGCTGCGGCAATCCATCGGGCGGCGGCATATATCGCGGAGAACTACGCCCGGAACATAACGACGCAGGAAATCGCCGACGCCGTGTATCTCTCGCGCTCGTACATGTCCGAGATGTTCGCAAAAACCTACGGCATGGCACCGCATGAGTACCTCATCATGTACCGCCTGTCGCATGTGAAGGATGATTTAATCAATACGCAGCGCTCCCTGTCCGATATCGCGGAGTCAAGCGGGTTCCAGAATGTGTTCGCGCTCTCCCGTGTGTTCAAGCAGAAGTTCGGCATGTCCCCGTCGGAATACCGGAGAAGCATGGGGAACGGGGATTGAATAAAATGAAAGATCCGCCTGCCTTTGCAGATGTAAGGTAAGCGGATCTGTGCGGTTTGTTCGGTTTTTGAAAATTCAGCCGTATGTATTCCAAAATCCGGCGGACTGTGCTATAATAATTCCGATATTATTCTGATTTCTGAGAGGGCATGAAAATGAACATGAAAAACATCATGATTTTCGGTGACAGCTATTCCACGTTCACCGGATACATCCCGGACGGCTATGCGGTTTACTATTCTCCCGCGGGCAGACCGGAAACCGACGTGACGAAGGTGGAGGAAACATGGTGGCACAGAGTCTGCACGGAGCTGGAGCTCAATCTGGTGCTGAACAACAGCTGGTCGGGTTCCACGCTGTGCAATACCGGATACGCCGGCGACTGTTCCATGACAAATTCCTTCCTGCACCGTCTGGATGTGCTGAAGGAAGAAAAATTCTTTGAGACGCACGAGATCGACACCGTTTTCATCTTCGGATGCACCAATGACAGCTGGGCAAACGCGCCCCTCGGCGAGATCGGATTCGGGGACTACACCAGGGAGGAGCTTGCCTCGGTATGTCCTGCCATCTGCTGCTTTATCGGACGCGTGAAGGAAACTCTGCCCGGCGCGAACGTGATCTTCCTCATCAATACCGATCTCAAGCCGCAGATCGGTGAAGCGGTGAAGGCGGCATCCGAACATCACGGAACATCCTATATCGAGCTGAAAACCATCGACAAGCGCTCCGGTCATCCCACGGTTCAGGGCATGAAGGACATCGCGGATCAGGTGACTGCGTTTGTCAGAGGACAGCAGTAATCCGCTGATACAAAAATGCATAACAGTATGCGCTGCATAAGAAAAATCTCACCGGTGAAAGAAGCCGATGAGATTTTTTGTTATTATAATAAATTGTAGGTTATTCGCCGAGCTGCCAGATCCGGGTCAGCCAGAGATTGAAGTGGAGCTGTTCCTCATCATCAGCGTATTCCGCGGGAATCAGCGGCGCATAATCGCGAAGAACCTCACGGTAGGAAACGGATGCGGATCCGCCGTTCACGGTAACAGTGCAGTCGGTGTGGATCTTGATGCTGTATCCTTCGCTCAGATCATAGGTCTTCGTGGTGATGCCGTCGTCCAGTGTGAAGGACTGTGCGGACACATCGGTGAACGTGAGGTAGACGAGGGCTTCTTCCGTATTTCTGCGGATTTTCAGCGCATTTCCGGATGCCGCGGACAGAATTGCATGATCGACCGGGATTTTCTCACCGGTTCCCGCGTAGTATCCGTCTGCGTAGTCCATTTCAGGGGCGTATTTCTTCAGGGCGCCGTATGCGTTGAGGTCGTAGATGCGGTATTCGCCCGCTCCGGTTTCATCCACCGCATAAACCAGCGCGTCGTCGTAGGGCAGCTTGGCGATGTTCTGCTTGCCCTGCAGGTTCACGCTTGCATCGGGACGGCTCAGGCTGACAATCAGGAAGAGAATCAAAGCGCATGCAAGAATGTGAGCCGCACCTTCCGCGGAGGATGCCGTGATTTCCTTCTTCCGGATTGCCTGCATCACGCCGCGTACGGAGAATCTGCCGCAGACGGGCGAGATGGCAATGCCGATTCCGAATACAGCGATCGCAAAGACCAGACCGTACACATATGCCATGGTCAGACCAAGCGCGGTAACGGCGAGAACGATCACGGGAATCACGATGGGGAAGTACAGTGCAGTCGCGAGAAGCTCACCGTGATATGCGGCAATGTCGGTTTTCTTCACGCAGGTGACGAGCAGTTCGTTGAGCATCAGCAGGATTCCGCTGAACATGAAGAGGTAGCTTGCATCCGCGAGGACAAAGGACAGCACAATCCCGAGGAAGACATGCACATACGCAAATGCTCTCGTCAGGTCGCGTCCGGTGATTTTCAGCCATCTGCACGCGAAGTGGGACGTGAACACCGTGACGGCGAGGGAGAGGATGCCGATGCCCACGATGATGGCGGTGTTGGAGTAGGTGATGGTGCCGACCATGTGGATATCAATCACACCGGCAAGAACGGCGATGTACTGGAAGAGATAGTAGCACAGATATGCCGCGCCCGCACTGAGAGCAAGACCGGCGACGATTGCCGCGATGGCTTTTGCACTTCTGCCGAGGTTGCCGCTCTTCCGGGAGAGCCACAGATTCGCCGCCAGCAGAAGAATGCCGATGACGGCAAAGACGATGACTGTGCTGTGGTTGTAAACAACGGTGGTGAGATTGAGGTAGGAGAAGAAAATCGCGGATTCGTCAGCGTCGTGCAGGGAATCGAGATCATAATCCGCGAGAACGGTGATGATTCTTTCCACAATCTGCGCCTGCTGGGAGAGATAGCTCAGTCCGACATTTGCGGGATTGTCGTTCTGGGTGTGGTAATCCTCACCGCCGCCGACGTTCGCCATGTTCAGACCCTGATATACCTCCTTGAAATTGGTGAAGTCGGTGCCGTTGGGCATCATGTCGTACACCATGGTGGCGATGGAGCAGGTGAACAGATTCTCATTGATTTCCGAGAACAGTTTAATCGTGTTGTAGTTGTTCTTTGCGGTTTCGAACATGATGAGAGTGCCGCTGGTTCCGCGGGATTCCAGATTGGTGCCGAACCGGATTCTGCCGACAACGTTGTTAAAGCCGGTGAAGTCACGCATGAACGCTTCGGAGCCGTACAGTCCGTATTCCTCGCCGTTGACGAAGCAGAACACAAGATCGTTGGTCAGAGTGAGACCGTTTTCCATCTGTTCAAGGGTATATCGCATCGCTTCCAGCATGACGGCACATGCCACACCGTCGTCGGAAGAACCCTGACCCATGGGAACGGAGTCGTAGTGTCCCATGAACATGAAGACGTCTCCCGTGGGCGTTTCCGCGTTTGCCGGAATATGTACGATCAGGTTTTCCAGATACCAGTTCTGATACCGGCTGTCTTCAGCAACATATTCCTGCACCAGATAGGCTGGAACTTCCGTGGTATCGCCGCTGATTACGCCGTATTTTTCGCTTTCGGCAATGAGGTATTCCAGTGCCGCACGGTTGGAGGCTTTGTCCGCGATGGAACGGGGCCCGTTTTCGGACAGTTTTTCGATATGATTCAGGATGGCTTCCTGATCGAATGCGGTTTCGTGCCGGGTTTCGCTTGAGTCCATGACGGATACCGTGAAAAACAGGCACAGGATGACGGCAAATACGCCGATCACAATTCGTTTTATCATGAGTATAATTCCTTTCAGAGTAAACTCCCAAGATTATAACACATGAAAGTTGATATGTCAACAGTAAATAGAGGGTTACTGTTAAACAAAGACAACAATTCCGGAATTCCTCACCGGCGGATGCAAAAAAGACCTGAACACCGGGATACTTCATACCCCAAGTGCACAGGTCTTTCGTTTCAATTGCGGATCACGCTCACACGCGGCCGTACATTTTGTTCCAGTTCAGGAATTTCTTGCGGTCGATGGTGCCGAGCTGTTCTTTGGTGATGCGGTAGCTCCAGTTGTCTTCGTCCGTGCCGGGAACGTTCAGTCGGGTGTCCTTGCCGTACAGGAGAAGGTCCTGAACGGGCAGAATGAGAAGTCCCGCATGGCTCTGGAACATGGTTCGGAGAATTTCGTCGTAGCCCTTGTCCCAGTCTTCGCCGAAGTAGCCGCAGTAGGAGAGAACATGTCTGCGGGTTTCGTCGTCCAGATCCCAGATGTATCCGAGAAGGGTGTTGTTGTCGTGGGTGCCGGTGTATGCGATGCAGTGGTTGTCGTAGTTGTGCGGGAGATGGGAAGAGCCGGGGTCACCGAGGAATGCGAACTGGAAGATTCTCATGCCCGGGAAGCCGCTGTCCTTCACAAGCTGTGCCACTTCGGGCGTGATGTCGCCGAGGTCTTCCGCGATCAGGAGCTTGTCGGGGCAGACTTCGCGGAGCGCGCGGACGAGACTCATGCCGGGACCCTTGACCCACTTGCCGTTCTTTGCGGTCTTTTCGCCTGCGGGAATGCAGAAATAGGATTCGAGCCCGCGGAAATGGTCGATGCGGACACCGTCGAAGAGCTCGCACATGAAGCTGATTCGATCCTTCCACCATGTGAAGCCGTCCGCCTCCATCTTGTCCCAGTCGTACAGGGGATTGCCCCATACCTGACCGTCCGCGCTGAAGTAATCCGGCGGTACACCCGCGATGCCGGCAGGCTTGTTGTCCTCGTCCAGCTGGAACTGCTCGGGAGCCGCCCAGACGTCGGAGGAATTGAGCGCAACGTAAATCGGAATATCGCCGATGATGGAGATGCCTTTTTCGTTGGCGTAGTCCTTGATTTCCTTCCACTGACGGAAGAAGGTGTACTGCATGAACTGCCAGAGATGCAGAACTTCCTCGTCAACGGTGTCGTTTGTCCATTCCGTCCACGGCAGATCGTCATTGGATGCGCGGATCGCCATGAATTTACAGAAATCGTTGGTACGGGGATGCTTTGCGAGGAATTCTTCGATGCCCTCCGTGTCGGTGCAGCGCTTTGCCGCCTTGTTCAGAAGCGCGAGACGTTCCTCAGAGAGACGCTTGAATTCACAGCTGTACGGAGTCTTCTGTTTTGCCGTGTCAACTTCCGCTTCGGTGAGAAGTCCTTCTTTCTGTAAAGTCGGCAGGTCGATGAAGTAGGGATTGACGGAGAAGGTGCTGAAGGAACAGTAGGGCGAATTGTACTTGTCGGGGAGACAGAAGGGAAGGGTCTGCCAGTAGGAGAATCCGCAGTCGCAGAGGAAGTCGATCCAGTCCTTCGCCGCCTGCCCGAAACTGCCTTCGGAATGTTCGCCCCAGAGCGTGGAAACGTGCATTAATACGCCGCTTGATCTTTTCATGAATATTGCCTTTCGTGTGCGTTAATTTGTGTAATAACAATAGTATATCGTAAATACAGTGGTTTGTCAATAGGGGATTTTCAACGAAGAATATGATTATTCGCTCCATCCGGCAAGACGGCGGGCAAACA
>JAFUQY010000142.1 GCA_017472105.1 Clostridia bacterium
CTGAATTTCTTCCATGGTTGCGTCGTCCTTACCCCAGCGGATATTTTCGTCGATGCCGCCGGAGAACAGCTCGCTCTTTTGCAGAACAAAGCCGATCTTTGCGCGGAGTGCCTCGAGATCCCATTTTTTCACGTCAACGCCGTCCACATAAACGGTGCCGGAAACGGTGTCGTAGAAGCGCGGAATGAGGTTGACAAGGGAGGATTTGCCGGAGCCGGTCGCGCCGATGATGGCGACGGTTTCGCCCTTCTTCACTTCAAAGGAAATGTTGTCGAGAACGTTGTTGCCGGCAGCACCCGGATACTTGAAGGAAACGTTTTCAAAGCGGACGGTGCCCTTTTCCGTACCGTTTTCGACGGAGCCGCTGACGATGACCTGATCGGCTTCGAGAACCTCACGGACACGGGCAGCACAGGCATTACCGCGGGCGATATTCTGGAAGATCATGGAGATCATCATGATGGAGCCGAGCACCTGCGTGATGTACTGGACAGCCGCCATGACGTCACCGACCTCGATCTTTGCCGCTTCGACCTGAAGACCGCCTATGTAAATGATGGCGAGGACGGAGACGTTCATCACGATGGAGAGAATGGGCCAGATGGCGTTCATGATGTAGCTTACCTTGAGGTTGGTGCGCTGGAAATCGCGGTTTGCTTCATCGAAGCGTTCGATTTCGTGCTCTTCACGGGTGTATGCCTTGATGACGCGGGCGCCGGTTACGGTTTCCTGCACCACGGAGTTCACGCGGTCGAGCTTCTTCTGCACTACCGAGAACATGGGGACAGCCTTGAGCACCATGACCAGCACGATCACGATGACGAACGGCAGGGCAACCAGAACCACGGAACCGAAGGAAATGTCAAGCGTGAGACACATGACAAGACCGCCGATGAAGTGGATGGGTGCGCGGACAAACATGCGGAGGATCATCTGCACCAGATCCTGTAAGGTGGTGATGTCGTTGGTCAGTCGGGTTACGAGGGAGCCGGTTGTGAATTTGTCCGTCTGTTCAAGGGAGAGTGACATGACCTTGTTGAAGGCGTCCACACGGAGGTCGTTGCCGAAGCCCTGGGACGCACGGCTTGCGGTGTAGCAGCACATCAGACCCATGAAGCCGCCGATGGCTACCAGACCGAGCATTTTCAGAGCGGTGACAAGGATGGTCTGCATGACGATGTCGCTGCCTTCCATGTTTCCTGCGCCTACCGCAACCACAGTGTTGACGATTTCCGCCATCAGCTTGGGCTGGAACAGGTCAACGATAACTTCGCCCGCCATGAACAGCGGAGAAATGATCGCAAAGAACCAGTATTTCTTCAGGTAGGACTTGATTTTTACCTTATTCAATAGAGATCGCCGCCTTTCTCGTTGTCCCTGAGAATACTGCCCTTGATTTTTGTCAGCAGCTTCACCAGAGTTTCGTATTCGCTGTCGGTCAGATCTACCATGGCAAGAGCTTCTTCGTCGTGAATGCGCTTGCGGATGCGGTCGTCGAGTTCCCTGCCCTTTTCCGTCAGAAAAACACGGGTCGCACGGAGATCGTAGTCGTCGGGTCTGCGCAGAACATAGCCGTCCTTTTCCATCTTCTGAAGTGCTACGCTGATCGTCGGCGCTTTCAGATGGGTGGCGTTGACCAGATCCAGCTGGGTTCTGCCGTCCTTCTTTGCCAGCTCCATGAGAAGCAGGCGTCCGGACTTCTGCTGAATCGGGTTGTCATTGCCCTTTTCACGGATTTTGTCACCCATCAGACGCGAAATTTCGCCGATCAGCATCATGGGAGACTTGCGGTAATCCAGCATTTCGTCCATGTGCTCGGGTGCTTTTCCGTTCACTTTCAGATTCATTTTTACCTCCTCGGAATCATTTGCTCTTAAATAGTTTAACCTTAAATTGTTAGTCAACTAATTATATCATGAAGGTACCTTACAGTCAATAGGTATTTACTTGATAAACTAATTTAGTCGTTTTTCGGTACAATTCCGCCCGGTGTACGGGATTTTCTACCGTTAAATTGGATCAAATGCACAAAACCGACGCCATACCACAGACGCCGGTTTTCGATTCAGCATTTCTTTTTCAGACGGAACAGGAGCCGCGCGAGGGCTTTTCCGTTGAACGGGATCAGGGGATAGAGGTATCCGCGCTTGCCGTCGACGGTTTTGTTGGTTGCCGCGAGGGTCAGGGTGATGATGATGCCGAGCACGAAGCCCCACCAGTCGAGCAGTGCGGTGAGAAGCAGGGTCAGAATCCGCATGTACTTGAAGGCGTAGCCGAGCTCGTAGTTGGACTGCGTGAAGTTCGCAATCGCGACGAAGGACATGTAGAGAATCACGTCCGGGGACAGCCAGCCGACGGTTACGGCGAAATCTCCGAGCAGAAGACCTCCGACGACGGACAGCGAGTTTGACAGAATGTTCGGTGTGTTCAGCGATGCGAGCTTCAGACCGTCGAGCGCAAATTCCGTGAGAATCAGCTGGGCAAGCACCGGAAGTTCACCCGGATCCTTCGGGACAAGGAACAGAAGCCACTCCGGAAGCTGGGTTTCATGCATCAGCGCGAGATACCACAGCGGCGTGACAAACACCGTCATCCAGAAAATGATGTGCCTGAGAACGCGCAGATACGTCCCCGTGAGCGGCGGGAAGTAGAAATCGTCCGTCTCCTGAAGGAAATCAAGCAGTGACGTCGGGAAAATCATCGCCTCCGGGCTGTTGTCGCACAGGAGAATCACGCCGCCCTCGAGAATCGTTGCCGCAGCCGCATCGGGACGCTCCGTCGACCGCAGTTTCGGGAACGGGTTGTACCATTTGGTTTTGATGAGGCATTCCGTGAGGCTCTGATGCCCAAGGACGAGCGAATCCGTTTCGAGATTCTCGATTTTTGCCGTCAGCTCCTTCACGTACTCCATGTCCGCGCGCTCCGTCATGTAGCAAAGTGCCATGTCCGTGCGGGTGCTCTTCCCTGCGTTGAGATACTGCACCGTCAGGTCGGGATTGCGGATTCTGCGGCGGATCATCGCGGTGTTGTGGATCAGCGTTTCCACGAAGCCGTCACGGGATCCGCGCATGACCTTGTCGTTCTCCGGCTCCTCCGTTGTCCGCGCGGGATAGGTTCTGAGGTCAATGATGAGCGCATTGCTGTCGAATTTGTCGCAGAAGAACGCCGTGCATCCGCTCATGACCATCAGCACAATCGTGTCAAGCGAGTCGGTCACGTCCACTTCCGCGGCGGTTACGTGCATGTCTGCGAATTTTTTGGCGTCTCCCGGCTGATTTTTACCGAATTCCTTCACGGAAACCATGTAGGTCAGCAGTTTCTGCTGGGTTTCGCCCTTCACAAAGCCGTCGATGTAGTACATGACGATCCTCGCGTCGGCAATGCGCATTTCTTTCTTAATCATGTCAAAGCTCGCCTGCGGTCTGAGGACGCTGTCAACCATTGCAATGTCATCGTCAAACTGTCCGGTCAGCGGTTTATCGAATATTTTCATAAAAAAACTCCGTCATCCTGTTGTTGTCTTAGGATGGACGGAGTTTCCGGGATTTATTCACTTTTTCGCTTTGTTCGGGTTCTTGAAATACTGGTAGTAGTAGCACGGGATCATGCCGTTGTAGAGCTTGCGGATTTTGTCGGCGCGCCGTCCGTAGAGCTGTGGGAATTTTTCGCTCTGCGTGATGACGTAAATCTGCCACGGACCGAGGGATGCAAATGCCTGCCCCATCGCGCGGTAGAGCTCCTCTGCATCCTCGACGCTGAGAAGACGTTCCCCGTACGGCGGGTTGGTGACGATGGTTCCGCGGCGTCCCATGGTGTCGATATCGAGCGCATCCATGACGAAGCAGTTCACCATTTCGTCCACTCCGGCACGTTTTGCGGCGGCGGATGCGATGTCCACACACTCCTGCTTGATGTCGGTCGCGTATGTTTCGAAGTTACAGTCGGTGCGGATCAGACTCCGTGCCTTTTCGCGCGCGTCCTTCCATGACTGTGCCGGGAACACGGGATACTTCTCCGCGATGAATTCACGCTTGACACCGGGGGCGATGTTTTTCATCATCATGGCAGCTTCGATGGCGATGGTTCCCGATCCGCAGAAGGGGTCCCACAGAAGCACATCCTCACGCGGTCTTGCGAGCTTCACCATAGCGGCGGCGAGGGTTTCACGGATGGGTGCATCGACGGTTTCGGGACGGTATCCGCGCTTGTGAAGCGGCACGCCGGAGAGATCGATCATCAGAGACGCGCGGTCCTTGAAGATGAAGAACTCGATTTTGTATCTCGTGCCGGTTTCAGGGAGACGTTCCATGCCGTATGCCTGACCGAGACGCACGGAAACTGCCTTTTTCACAATTTTCTGGCAGTCGGGAACGGAGAACAGCTTGCTCTTGATGGCATGTCCGCTGACGGGAAACTCGTCGTTCCTGCCGATGAAATCCTCCCACGGGAGAGCTTTGGTGCCGTCGAACAGCTCGGTGAACGTATTCGCCTCGAACATGCCGAGGTTGAGGTAGAGCCGTTCCGCGAATCTGAGGTTGATGTTGCACACGGCGGCGGCGTTTTCGTCCCCTTCAAAGGTGATTCTGCCGTCCATGTTGTCGATCCGCTTATATCCAAGAGCCTCGATTTCCTCGCCGAGCAGACCTTCCAGTCCGAACAGGCAGGTTGCGGTATAATTCAGTGTCATATCAGTTCTCCGTTTCTCTTGATGTGGTGGATTTCGGGTTGTTCACACGCGGCATGGTGAACGTAAACCGGCACCATTTGCCGTATTCGCTCTCGACCCAGATCTTTTCGCGGTGGGCTTCGATGATCGTCCGTGAAATGTACAGCCCCAGTCCGACGCCGGTTTTGTCAAGTCCGCGGCTCTTGTCCCCCTTGTAGAATCGGTCGAAAACGTACGGCAGATCCTCTTCGGGGATACCGTCGCCCTCGTTGTACACGCTGATTTCGGTTTTCGCACCGATGTCCTTGACGGAAACGATGTACTTGCCGCCCTGACGCGAGAATTTGATGGCGTTGTCGCAGATGTTCGAGAGCACCTGATGGATCGCTTCCCGGTCACCACCTACGAACATGTTGTCTTTGTCCGCGTCAAACTCGACGTCGAGCTTCTTGTCCTCGAGCCGCTGTTCGGAGAAAATGATGATTTCCCGCGCCATTTCGCAGATATCGAAGGGAGCATTGCTGAATTTCCGTTCGCCCGCCTGGATTCTCGTGATATCGAGCAGGCTGGAGACAAGACGGGAGAGCCGCTGAACCTCGCCGGATATGACCTCGAGATAGTGCGGAATCATATCCTGCTTGATCACGCCGGAGAGGATGCTGTCGATGTAGCCGCGGATCGTCGTCATGGGTGTGCGCAGGTCATGGGACACATTCGCAAGGAAGAGGCGGCGGCTTTCTTCGCTGTGCTGGAGGGAGCTTGCCATGTTGTTGAACGCATCTGCCAGCTCCGCGACTTCGTCGTTGCCGTTGACCTGCACGCGGACGTCAAACTGCCCTGCGGCAAATTCACGGGATGCCTTCGACATGGCGCGGATGGGCGAGACAAGGCGTTCGGTGATGAAATACACGGCGATGAGCGACGCAAGCATCAGCCACAGCATGGACATGACGATGGTCCGGATCATGGCTTCGAGCAGCTCGTCCATGTCGGTGCTCATCGTGCAGGTCATGACCATACCGACGGTCTTCCCTTCGCTTGCCACGATCGGCTGAAGATAGGAGAGGTATTTCCCGTCGAAGAATCCGTCAAGGTCGTCGTATCTGGACAGGCTGTCGGCTTTTTTCAGTTCACTGACGACCGACTGCGGCAGAATCAGCTCTTCTCCATCGGTAATAATACCGTCCTCGCCTGCAAAATCCCCGGCATGCTCCACACCTCTGACCATACGGACACTGCCGTCACCGTCTGCAACAAAGATGAGCAGATCGTCCTCGCTGAGTGCAATGGTATCGAGCACCGGGATGATCTCGTACACGGATTCTTCGAGATAATCGCCGAAGCTGATCTCGCCGCTTGCCGTGTAGTCGTCGATCATGTAGGACGCGGCGGCGTAGTTCACCTTTGCGAGATTCCGCGTTTTGTTGTTCTCGTCGAAGGTGTTGACGAGGGTTGTGATGATGGATGTCGAGAGAAAAATGCTCAGGATATTGATGAGCATGAATGCGGAAATATATTTGACGAATATGCTTTTGAACATGGAACCTCCTTGCCATCCGACAGCAAAAGGGGGCTGACGACGGAAATCATCAACCCCTTTTTCGTTTACTGAATCAATTCAAACTTATAGCCGACGCCCCAGACAGTTTTCAGAGTCCACTTGTCGGATACGCCTTCCAGCTTTTCACGCAGACGCTTTACATGCACGTCCACGGTACGGGAGTCGCCGAGGTAATCGAAGCCCCAAACCTTGTCCAGAAGCTGGTCTCTGGTGAAAACATGGTTGAAATGGGACGCCAGGAAGTACAGAAGCTCCAGCTCCTTCGGGGGAATGTCCACCGCCTTGCCGCACAGCTTCAGCTCATACTTCTGACGGCTGATTTCGATATTTTCGAACTTGATGGTCTCGTCGTCGTTCTGATTGTCGTGAGCGTTATAACGGCGGAGAACAGCCTTGATCCGCGCGGAAAGTTCCTTGAGGTCAAAGGGCTTGGTCAAAAAGTCGTCTGCACCGAGCTCAAGCGCAACAACCGTGTCGGTTACATCATAATCCTTTGCGGTAATCATGATGATGGGCTTGGAGGAAATGGCGCGGATTTCTCTGCACACCTGATTGCCGTCCTTGTTCTTGGGGAGCATCAGGTCGAGCAGCACCACATCCGGCTCATACATTTTAAAATAGCTAAGACCCTCAATACCGTCTCCGGCGATTCTGACTTCGTAACCTTCGGTTTCAAAAAAAATCCGCAGAAGATCGGAAATATTGGGATCGTCGTCGATAACAAGTAATTTGGTTCCCATATTCTTCTCTCATCCTTTCGTAATATTCAGCTTAAATTCTATTATAATGTTTCAGATTCCGTTCGTGGGAAGCCCGGTGGACCAAACAGGGATTTATGCCATGTAGTCGCCGTTGTAGCTTACCAGAACAGCCTTGTCAACGCCTTCGGAAGCAGAAATCTTGTTCACGAAATCGGTATCGTTGGCATTGAGTCTGATTTCATATGTAACTTCGAGGTAGCCTCTTGCAACAGTCTTGGACTTGACGGCAAACTTCTTTACGGAAGCGGCGATCAGTTCGGCAGCCTTCTTTTCCGCAGCATCGTCAGCACATTCCACAACGAGAATGAAGTCGCATTCGGGAGTCTTCGCACGTACGAATACGAGGAGGATCAGACCGACGATGAGGGAGCCGATTACTGCGAGAGGATACATGCATGCACCGAGAACGATACCGACGCCGACGGACCAGAAGAGGTAAACGATGTCAAGGGGATCCTTGATTGCGGCGCGGAAACGTACGATGGAGAGCGCACCGACCATACCGAGGGACAGAACGACGTTGGAAGTTACAGCGAGGATGATGAAGGTGGAAATCATGGTGAGCGCAACGAGAGAAACGCCGAAGGAACGGGAGAATACCACGCCCTGATAGGTCTTCTTATAGATGAAGTAAATGAACATACCCAGCGCATATGCGAGCACCAGGGAAATCAGCGTGTCCACAACGGAAAACTGAACGGTATTTTCCAGGAAGCTGTTCTTGAAGATGTCGTTGAAATTCATGTCAAATTTCCTTTCAGAATGTTTTTGTTATATTTATCTCCGGAGGTTCACGCTCGGACCGCCGGTTTGTTAAATATACATTTCTCAGCCGAAGATGCGGCAGCGTTCGTACTTGGACAGGGACTGTCTGTCGCGGCTTACGGGGGCAATGACGTACTTGATAATTTCGGGAAGGAATCTGTCATACTTGACTTCAAGAACATCGGTGCCGAAGGTTGGGACAAGGGGATTCGGGTCAAAGAGATCGGTGGATGCAATGCCCGTGCGGATGTCGCGGTCAATGGTGACTCTCACGTTTCCGGCGTCGTAGATGAAGGGATAGCGGGTGTATTCCACAAGGGTCTTGGGTCTGAGGGAATACCCTTTCATCTGGGCATACAGTTCGGCAACAACGCCGCGGCCGTCATCGAGCATCCAGTCAATATCGCCGGCCTTGATCTTCTCGTACTCATCGCGGGTCAGCTTAGCCTGAAGCTTCTGTGTCAGCTCGCCGGACTTGACCTTTTTCTCAAGAGTGATGATCTTGTCACTGCCGTTATAGATCCGGATACGGAATTTGGCTCTGGGGTTGGAGCCTTCGATCTTTTCGCGAAGAGCTCTGTCCGCATAGTTGTCGAAATACAGACTGCGGATGACGTAGCAGCCGTCAGGTCCGGTATGAGGGTCCGGCTTCATGACTGCCGCAAGCCTTCTCTTCAAAAGCTCACAGTCACAGGCATTGATGTAGTATTTGTACTCGTGCCTGTATTTTGCTTCAGATACCATTACTTCCTCCTATGAGTTATTTCGTTCCGTAACACCTTATTATTTTACCCCATTTATATGAAAACGGTGTGAACGGCGGGTGATGAAACGATTAAATCATGTTGATTTTAAAGAGAAATCAGAAATACCTGGCGGCATTTTTGTTATTCAATATATTATACATGTTTTTTTGGCGAAAATCAATAGTTTTCCGAAAGGTTTTCATCCCGCCGCACAACTTTCTGCCGGGTATGGCATCAATTTCCGAAAAACACTTGAAATCCCTGCCGAAAGCGTGTATAATATATTGAATAAACATGAAGTTTTCTCTGAAAGGACAAGCCGGATTATCCGGCAGGTATCATACATGAAACTCGGCATCATCGGACTTCCCAATGTCGGCAAGAGCACCCTGTTCAACGCACTGACCGGTGCGGGTGCTGCCAGCGCGAACTATCCCTTCTGCACCATCGACCCGAACGTGGGTGTGGTTCAGGTTCCCGACCAGCGTCTCGACAGACTGGCGGAGATGTACAATCCCACGCTCTACACCCCTGCAACCGTTGAATTTGTGGACATCGCGGGTCTGGTACGCGGCGCATCCAAGGGTGAAGGTCTGGGCAACAAGTTCCTCTCCCACATCCGCGACGTTGACGCAGTGGTTCACGTGCTCCGCTGCTTCGAGGACGGCGATATCGTTCACGTGGACGGTTCCGTTGACCCGGCGCGCGACCTGGAAACGATCAACCTTGAGCTGATCTACTCCGACATCGAGCAGCTGGAAAAGCGCATCGACAAGACCGCGAAGCTCCTCAAGGGCGACAAGACTTTGCAGGGTCAGATGGATCTGTTCAACAAGATTCTCGACGCGCTGAACGAAGGCAAAACCGCGCGCAGCGTTGAACTCAGTGACGACGAACGCGAGCTTCTGGGAGACGTGAACCTTCTGACGCTCAAGCCGATCATCTACGTTGCAAACGTGAGCGAGGACGAAGCGTCCGGCGTTTCCGACGACAACATGATGTTCAAGAGCCTCAAGGCTGCGGCGGATCTCGAGGGTGCGGAAGTCATTCCCGTCTGTGCCGGCATCGAAGCGGAAATCGCAGAGCTGGACGCGGAAGAAAAGCAGGCGTTCCTCGAAGACCTCGGCATCGCGGAAAGCGGTCTCGACCGTCTCATCAAGGCAAGCTACACCCTGCTCGGCTACATCAGCTACCTGACCGCAGGCCCGAAGGAAGTACGCGCATGGACGATCGTGAACGGTACCCGCGCTCCGCAGGCTGCCGGCAAGATCCACAGCGACTTCGAACGCGGCTTCATCCGTGCGGAAATCGTGGCGTTTGACGATCTGATGGCATGCGGCTCCATGACTGCTGCGAAGGAAAAGGGTCTCGTCCGCTCCGAAGGCAAGGAATACGTGATCGCCGACGGTGACGTGGTTCTGTTCCGGTTCAATGTATAAGTGAATACAGCAAAAGCCTGTGACTTCAATGCCGCAGGCTTTTTTGTGTTGATTCAGTTTTCCTTTGCGGTCTCTTTCGTGCAGATCAGTCCCATAAGAACGAAGTACAGGCAGAAAACAATCCCGATGCCCCATTCCTTCACGATCTGTCCGGTTTCCTGCATGCCCATGTATATCAGCCATGCACCGACCGCGATACCGAAAATACAGCCCCAGCGTCTGCCGGATATCATAAGCACCGCCGCAAGAAGCAGCATTGCCGTCATCAGCCACGCAGACCAATCGATTGCACCGAATCCGCCGAAAATGCCGAGCAGTCCATAAAACAGAACAGCAGCCGCGGCAGGTATGCAGTATAATACTTTTTTCGTCATCATGATCTCCTTCTTCTCCGTCAGCACGGTCCGTATAGTTCCACATATTCCTGTTTCAATATCGCGCAGGTGCCGACGGTGACGTACTTCCCTTTCACGAACATGGAGTCCCGTGCGATGCCTTCGAAGCGCATGCCGACCTTTTCCATGACGCGGCGGCTCCGGCTGTTGTCAACCATGTAGCGCGCTTCAATCCGGTGCAGGCGCAGTTCATGGAAACCGAAGTGCAGAACAGCGCGGACTGCCTCGGGCGCAATGCCGTATCCCCAGAAACCGGGATTGAGCACATATCCGATCTCCGCGGCGTTGTGATCCCAGTGGAACCTCGTAAACCCGCAGGTTCCGATCATTTTGTCCGTATTCCGCCACACAATCGCCCAGTCGTAGAAATCCCCGGCGCGGTAGCGTGACTGGAGATAGGAGAGGTATTTGTAGGTATAGGATTCCGTTTTGTGCGGTTCCCAGAGAAGGTACTCGGTCACGTCTTCACTGCACGCGTACTCGAACATGTCGAGGCTGTCGCGTCTGAGCATCCGGCGCAGTGTCAGTCTCGGCGTCTCAATCACCGGCGGATCGCGGAATATTCTTGTAATTTCGTCCCGGGTCATATCAGAACATCTTTCTGAACTGCTCGCAGTAATACTGCACGTTCTCCCATTTTGTTTCCGGCGGCAGTCTGTGGTCGGGACACGGAATGAATCCGCCCAGCTCGATCAGGGGCTTGAGACGCTCCAGTTCTTTGTCGATTTCCGCGTAGTCGAGCGCGAACACTCTCTTGTCCATGCCGCCGATGCCGCGGAGGGACTTGCCGTACTTCTCACGCCACGGTGCAATGGACGCATTCCACGTACCGACTTCGATCGGGAACATGGTGTTGACGCCGTTTTCCAGCCATACGGGCACGAGCTTGTCGATGCATCCGTCGCAGTCGAGGGAGACGATGTCACAGCCGTATTCGCGGAGAAGGTCGGTCGTTTTCTTATACCACGGTCCGACGTATTCCGCGAAGACTTCGGGGGACACCAGCGGGCCGTTCTTGAAGCAGATATCCTCCCAGTAGTGTGCAAAATCGGGACGGATGCCGAGCTCGAGAATCATTTTTGTGTTCTGATAGCTCGTCTCTCCCAGGGTTGCGATGATTTCCGCGTACAGCTCCTCGTCGTCGGCGTACAGGTATGCGAGATTTTCCACGCCGAGCATGTCGCGCACCTTGCCGTAGTAACTGCCGACGTGAATGCCGAAGGGAACGTCGTACTCGTCCTGACGCGCCGCAATCCGGCGGATTCTGTCGGCATTGACGCGTTCGGGCTTCCATGTCAGGCGGTGCTTGTAGTCGCGCTCCCATGCGTCCCGGTCGGTCAGAAGCGTTCCCACCGTCATCGGAATGGAGGTCGCGCCCCGTCTCGCCTTCTCGATCAGACCCATGCCGCTCTGGTAGATGTAGCTGCCGTCCGGGTATTCCTCGAGAATTTTGTATTCAAATCCCGGAAACAGATCGTGTGCCGCGCCGACCTGACAGCAGTGTCCGTAGTCAAAGCCGAGCCGCTTGTTCATCTGCATGTCGATGGCGTTGCCGTCACCGTAGCCGCGGCGTTCTTCTTCCGTGATGTGTCCTTCCGCGAGCCATTTGTCAAGGAGTTCGCTCCAGTATCCGAAATGCACCACCGGCATCCGGTCGTATTTCTCATAATGCAGAACCGCGCGGGTCCGTTCTCTGTTGTTCATTGTGCTCCTCCGATGCTGTTTTTCTTTCATTATAGTATATTTTCCACAGCTTTTCAATATCTTCCCGGGATATTTTTTACTGTATTTTCAGATTTCCTCCGTCAGCGGCAAAATTTCGCATAATTTCAACAGTGTTTACAATTGAGAGGTTGCTTTCCGAACGATTTTGTGATACACTGTATTGTACGCGAATGTTTCCGGCGTCTCCCGCATAGGATGGATCAAAAACCATTCCGGGAGGCTGACCATGAACGGTGCTCAAACCTATCTCGAACACATGCGGCACAACGCGGTGCGGCGTACGGCAGTTCTCTTCATGCTGTACACGCTGACCTCGTCCCTGTTCTGCGGACTGGCTTATTCCGTCTTCCTTCAGTGGAGCACCGGAACTGTCTGGCGGATCACGCCTTACACGGGCAGCGGATTTGTCTCGGCAGTTCTGTCGCAGTCGTGGACGGTACTCTTTCTCGCCGTGCGGTTTCTTGCCGCGTTCACGGTGTTTTCCCGCGGTGTTTCCGTTCTCTTTGCGGCTCTGCGCGGTGCGGGACTCGGATGTGCGGCGGCTTTCATCGCACGGGGACTCTTGAATCTCCCGTCCGGCGGATGGATGTACGCAAATCTCGCGTCGGCTCTGGCACTGCTGTTCTACTGCGCACTCGCGGATGTGTACGCCGACGGATTTCTCACCCTCTCCGGGATGCACGAAAGACGGATGCGCGCTTCCCTTTTCACGGAATTTCTGAAGCTGACCGGTGTTTTGTCGGGAGTGATTCTGCTCTCCGGCATTGTATCG
The DNA here is from genome assembly GCA_017472105.1 of Clostridia bacterium. The sequence goes on from JAFUQY010000142.1 coordinate 12,831, forward strand.
GCGATTCTCATCTCATAAACAACAAAAGGCAGACAAAATTATGGCAAACTACGATCCCAACGAACGACGCGGCAAATCCCTCGACGAAATCGAGGCGGAGGAGCTGGCGGAAAAGAAAAAGAAATTCAATCTCTTCGACAAGTTCGCACCGAAGGAAAG
>JAFUQY010000143.1 GCA_017472105.1 Clostridia bacterium
GGCAACGCCAATTGCATAAGCCAGCTGGACTTCCACCTGCTCGGCCAGGCCGGCAGCCACCAGGTTCTTGTCCATGTAACGGGCCATGTAGGCAGCGGAGCGGTCCACCTTGGTAGGGTCCTTACCGGAGAAGGCGCCGCCGCCGTGGCTGGCGTAGCCGCCGTAGGTGTCAACGATGATCTTTCTGCCGGTCAGACCGGAGTCACCCATGGGGCCGCCGATTACGAAACGACCGGTGGGATTGACGTAGATCTTGGTGTCGTCGTCGAACATTTCGGGATCCACGCAGGGGCGGATGACGTGTTCGATGATGTCGCGGCGGATCTGCTCGAGGGAAACTTCGGGGTCATGCTGGGAAGAAACAACAACGGTGTCGATGCGGACAGGGGTGTTGCCTTCGTATTCAACGGTCACCTGGGTCTTGCCGTCGGGTCTGAGGTAGGGCAGGGTGCCGTTCTTGCGGACTTCGGTGAGCTTCTTTGCCATGGTGTGCGCGAGGGAAATCGGCAGGGGCATCAGCTCGGGAGTTTCGCTGCACGCGTAGCCGAACATAAGACCCTGGTCACCCGCACCGGTGTCAGCACCGTCATCGGTGTCGCCCGCCTTTGCTTCGGCAGATTTGTCAACGCCGAGCGCGATGTCAGGGGACTGTTCGTGAATGGAGTTGATGACCGCGCAGGTGGAGCCGTCGAAGCCGAACTTGGCACGGTTGTAGCCGATGTCGAGAACGGTCTTGCGGACAACTTCCTGAATGTCAACATACGCGGAGGTGGTGATTTCACCCATAACCATTACCATACCGGTGGTGCAGCAGGTTTCGCACGCAACACGGGACATGGGGTCGGCGCGGAGCATTTCATCCAGAATTCTGTCGGAGATCTGGTCGCAGATTTTATCGGGATGTCCTTCGGTAACGGATTCGGAGGTAAACAGCTTTCTCATTTTTCTCTCCTTCCGGCTGGGCTGGCAATCAGGTCAAAAAAAGTTCTCACTCCGCACAGAATGAGAACTCATGAACTCATCTGTCAGGAATTGGCACCTTGTCTCGCGATAGGTTGCCGGGCGTCATCGAGCCAGTCTCTCAGCCACTCTTGATAAGTAATATTTTATTTTACGTGTAATATTATACCACAACTCCCGTTCTCACGCAAGGGATCGGGCGCAATTTTCTGAATTTCGTAGATTTACACGATTTGCGCGCATTGAACAGGCGTTTTTCCGTCGTGTTGTTCTCAGCTGAAGGAAAATTTTCCGCCCAGGCACAGGAAAAAGTACAGGCACGCCGTGATGCAGAAGACTGCCGCGATGACGGTGACCGCGATGGACTTCTTTTTGTCGGGAGCCGCACCGCCCGTCGACATGGAGTAGGTTTTGAATCCCGCATGACGGAGCGCGTTCGAGAGCGGCTTATACAGCAGGAACACGAGGGACGCATTGACGACGCCTTTGGTGATGTTGAACGGCAGGAGCAGGGTCGGGATCAGTGCGATGACTTCGGCACGGGATGCACCCATGTAGTACGGCGTGATGAAAATGTTCGCGACGATCATGACGGCGACCATGGAGATCACGGAGAGGATCATTCCGACGAGTGCGCCGCGCATGGTTCTTCTGACGGAATAAACCGAGCTGCCGACGCAGACGAAGACCGTGCTCGAGAGGATGTTCATGATGAAGCCGTAGACCTCAGTGGTGCTGATGGTTAAACTTTCGATGATGCAGACGATGAGCGCCATCGCAAATCCGTAGACCGGACCGAAGAGCATGGCACCGATCGCCATCACGGCATCCTTGAGGTCAAAGGAAAGAAACGCCGCCTTGAAGTGGAAGATCACGCAGCAGACGAACGCCAGTGCCGCGAATACGCCGACCGCAACGAGGGTACGGACATCGGTGGATTTTGACTTGGTTTGAGACATAATACGCTCCCTGAAATTGAATTTGCGCCGGGAGAAACCAAGTAAACGCCGATTTCAGCGTTAACTTGAAAAAACCCGACAAAAAGCCGGGAATCACGTGCAGACATGCTTTCTCTCATCCGGACTTTCATGCGGATTCCTTACCTTCACAGCTGCTTATACCATGAAAGTCCGGATCCCGGACATGTAACCGTCGGTACAGGAATTTCACCTGTTCGGCACCCGCTGCGCTCACGGATGTTCGTGGACTCTACCACCGGTATAGGAATCTCACCTATCCCCGAAAATATTTGGTTGTACTTTGAAAGATTCCGGTGATAAACACCAGAAACAACAGATATACTATATCACAAATGCACTCCTCTGTCAAGTACCCAAGAAAACAAAATAAGGGCAGAGCGCGAAACTCTACCCTTATAATGATTCAATTGCTGAACTTACGCGTTGATTTCGATAACAACGCCGGAACCAACAGTACGGCCACCTTCACGGATAGCGAAGCGGAGACCCTTTTCGATAGCGATAGGAGTGATGAGTTCAACGCTCATGTCTACGTTATCGCCAGGACGGCA
>JAFUQY010000012.1 GCA_017472105.1 Clostridia bacterium
GACGCCCACCGCGATGCCGATTGCCGCCGTAGTCCAGAGCCCTGCCGCCGTTGTCAGACCGGTCACGAGCGTCTTGCCGCGCACAAGGATCGTACCCGCGCCGAGGAAACCGATGCCGGACATCACCTGCGCCGCAATACGGAACGGGTCTCCTACGCCGAGCCTGTCCTGTGCATACACCCCGGTCATCACCGTCAGGCACGCACCGATTCCGACGAGCATATGGGTTCTCAGGCCCGCCGCACGTCCGCGGAATCCCCGTTCAAATCCGATCACGCCGCTGAGCAGGCATGTCATGACCAGGCGAAGAACCACCGCGCCCGCGCTCATATCCGATCCCGAAAACAACTCTCTGATATATTCCATGACGTCCTCCGATACCGTGTATATGCCGCTTATTATATCACATACGTGAATAAATTACAAGAAAAAAGACCGCGAATTTTCACATCCGCGAATCTTTTTCACATTTTCAGTTATTCCGCGCCCTCGATATCGCTCGGATACACAGCAACCTCGCACTTGACGTACAAGGGATTGCTGAGCTCACCGCGGGTAAACTCAATGATGTAGTAGCCTTCCTGCATGCCGACCACTTCAAATTCGTAGTCGTCGACGAACACATCCCTGCCGTCGTCGTAGGATGCGATCACGAGGAAGTCGTCCTTGGTAAATTCGTAGTCCGTGGTTGTGACAACGGGACCTCTGTACGAGGGAACAAGTCCGACTGCATCATCACCGCCGCCGCAGGAAACGCAGCACAGGAGCATCACAGCCGCCAGACATGCGCAAAGATATCTCTTCATTATATATAAGCCTTCTTTCGGGGAAATCACACGCCGGAGTATGCCGCGAAACCGCCGTCCACGGGAATCACCACGCCGTCAACGAATGCAGAGAACCGGTCGTCCGCGAGCCACAGCAGGGTGCCGTCGAGGTCTTCGGGCGTACCGAACCGCTTCATGGGCGTATGACCGAGAATCTTGTCGGAACGGGGCGTGAGGGATCCGTCGGGATTGGTCAGCAGAGTGCGGTTCTGTTCGGTGAGGAAGAATCCGGGCGCGATTGCGTTGACGCGGATGCCGACGGGTGCGAAATGTACCGCCAGCCACTGCGTGAAGTTGGAGACCGCCGCCTTTGCACCGGAGTACGCGGGAATTCTCGTCAGGGGTCTGAACGCATTCATGGAGGAAACGTTGATGATATTGCCGCCGGTCCGTGCCATGTCGCGTGCGAATACCTGCGTTGGGATGAGGGTTCCGAGGAAGTTGAGGTTGAATACGAACGAGATGCCTTCGGGATCGAGATCGAAGAAGGTCTTCACACCCTCGATGGTGCCGTTTTCGTCAAGCTCGGTCACTTCTTCGGGAGTCAGATCGTCCCGGGACGTTGAGCCCTTGGGATTGTTGCCGCCCGCACCGTTGAGGAGGATATCCACCTTGCCGTATGCCGCGTAGATTTCGTCCCGTGCCGCTTCGACTGCCGCCTTGTCGAGAACGTTCATCGCAACCGCAATGGCATCCCCGCCGGCTTCACGGATTTCAGCAGCAACCTTTTCCGCCGCGTCCAGTCTCAGGTCACAGACAGCAACCTTGGCACCGGCAGATGCAAGAGTCTTGGAAAAACCGGAGCAAAGCACGCCGCCGCCGCCGGTGACAACAGCAACCTTGCCGGTCAGATCAAATGTAAGATTCATAGGAGTTCTCACTTTCATGAAATGCAGAATTCATAATGCAGAATGCAGAATGAAACAGGTTTTACGTAATGCGCACGCCATCAGCGCAGCGGAAGGTCGTGGGATACCGTTCTGTCTCCAGCTTCAAGTGCGCCGGTATGCCTGTCGGGGCCGCCCGACTAGTCCTCGACTGCGTAGGCGATGGTTGTCATGAGTGCCATTTCGGGAGCGGAGGTGTCAAGTCTGGAATACTGGCACACGATGGGCGTGTTGGACTCGAGCAGTACCGCATACGGGGTGTCGCGCGGAATCTGTTCGCCTGCCGCATTGCGGAGCTTGTCCATGCGGATGTGGTGGGTTCTCATCGCGGGGCAGAAGGAGGAAAAATCAGTTCTCGCTTCTCTGTCCTCGAAGAAGAGGGTCATCTTGATTTCCGCGTCCACATCGGAGGTGTTGATGACGCAGATTGCCTCGTGAGAGAGGTTTTCGTTCTTGGAAACAGAATTGAGATAGGTATCCGGCACGAGCCAGACTTTCTTTCCGTAAGGCTTCATGAGATATGGTTCCTTTCATATTATATAAGTTTCAGTATGTTGCCTTAATTATAGCAGGGATTCGTGAACAATTCAAGGGATATGCTCAGAAAATCACCCGAATACGAAAAAAGACCCCGTATGGGGTCAGTTTCAGCAGGTTTGTAAGCCGGGTTCTGTACGTCTCGCGACGCAGCTGTCATCTATCTGGGACGACTGTCGCCAATCGCCTCAAGCCGCCTCCGCAGTTCTGCCGAGCAGACATTGCAGTTTCCTGCACCTGCGCATAAGGCGTTGCATCGGATAGGGTTTACATTTGCACGCAGTTGCCTGCCATGCCGGTGAGCTCTTACCTCGCCTTTCCATCTTTTCCTCAGACGAATCCAAGGTAGTCTATTTCTGTTGCACTTTCCCGGAGGTTTCCCTCGGCGGACGTTATCCGTTATCCTGCTCTGTGATGCCCGGACTTTCCTCATGCCAATACCTTTCGGCAACATGACACGCGACAGCCCCGCCTGCGACTCCTATTATACTAAAAAATCTTCCGTTTGTCAAGAAAAAAGATACGGCCGATGCCTTCACCAACCGTATCTTTCCGTTCTATGCAGTTTTGTCCGTCAGCCGTTCACCTCAGCGAGCCATTCGGTCAGCGGTGCGCAAGTGACGACAAAGCGGTATTCCGTGCCGCCGTCGAGGAAGCTGACATAGCAGAGATCCCCGGCGATGTACAGCACGCACTCGTCCGAGAATTTCGTGTAAACCCCGATCGGGTCGGTGACGCGGTACACGTTTTCCGTGTCGTAAGCGCGCAGGGCAAATTTCACCGTGAAGTCGTACAGAAGCGAGTCCGCGTCGTATTCGTATCCCGCCAGCTCCATCTCCGCAAGCCACGCGGAATCAAATCCGTCGTATTTGTCCTGCTCTTCGAATTTGCCGCGCCGGTTGACGATCACCTGACTCACGTTTTCCGTCCGCTCCACTCTCTCAAGAAGGGATTCAAAGCCCTCGGCCGCACGGTCACCGATTCTGTCCACGGAAAAACGGACGCCTGCTCCGGTGATTACGACCATGCACACAGCCGCAGCCGCGAGCAGTATTGTCACGGCAATTGCGAATCCTGTCAGTTTCCGGTCCCACCTCATGGCGTCCGCCTTTCATATGTTAAGATTTTTTAAAATTCAGATGCAGCTTATTCCTCTTCGCCGAAGAACCATTCGTTGGTCTTTTCGAAGGACTTCTTGAGCATCTTCGCGTTCTTCTTCAGATCGGAGGTCAGGCTTTCCTTTGCATTGGCAATACCGCCCGTCACAGTGGAACGGATCGCGATGTTGGAGAAGTGGATGTTGTAGGACAGGTCATCGAATACCAGTCTGAGCATGCGGATGGTGTCCTCGTCACGGGTGGACTTGTTCTGGAGCGTGATGTTGACGTACGCTTCCATAACGGTGTCGTGGGATGCCGCGTTGAGACAGTCAACGATGTTCGCGGTGCGGTTGATGTCTTCAACAGTCACGGGAATCATGTGCATGAAGGGGTTGAGGATGATGGAGTAGTATCTTTCCTGTTCCTGATTGTACTTCGGCGGAGGCACGATACCGAAATCCGCTTCCATGTTGCGCAGTTCTCTCGTCCATGCCATGCATTCGGAGTAGAAGAGGGTTGCGTTTTCCATGAAGAGTTCTTCCTGGATTCTGTCGCCCTTGCCGCGGAGGTATGCGCTGTATCTGCTCTGGCGGATATCGAATACATTGTTGCCGCCCCAGAAAATGTTGTAAATCTTGGTGTAAACGTCGACGAGCTTTTCGCCTTCGGTACCGTCGATGAGGTAACCGGTGTCGGGATCCTTGTCGATGTAGTTGACGCCGCAGCCGCGGGTGAGCATATCAATACCGATTTCGTTGTAGGTGATCCAGCCGTACTTGTCCTTGTCGGTCCATACGCCGTCGCCGTCCGCGTCATGAACGCCGGCTTCAAGAAGAGCCGCGAAATTGTCGATGGTCCATTCGTTGTTTTCAACCAGTTCATAGGGATTGGTCAGACCGTAGTCCTTGATGAGCTGCTGGTTGAAGTACAGAGCGCGGATGGAGTCGAAGCGGGTGGTGTCAAAGGAACCGGTGGTGAAGTAGAGCTTGTTGTTGACCGCAAGGTCTTCGTTCGCGTTCTGGTCCCACCATGCCTGATCGAGGTGCAGACCTTCAACGGTATTCAGGTCGTAAACGTTGCCCTCCATGGCGACAGCGAAGGAGTTCATGAGGGTGCAGAGTGCGAGACCGAAGTCATCGGTACCTGCCTTTACAGCGTTCTTCAGCTCGGTTGTGGAGTCGGAAACCTGATGCTCAAGGACGTTGACATCGAGGAATTCGTTGGTTCTCTGGGTTCTTTCGTAAATTGCGTCGTTGACGGGTTCGCCGGTGGTCTCCTGAGTGGTGATTTCACGATAGGAGTACCAGGATGCGGTACAGCCGTTGAGGATGGTGAAGTCGATGCCGCCGTAGGTGTTTGCGTCCACGCCGTCCTTCCAGTTGTAGGTGACGTCGATGCCGATCAGACCGTCGGTGGTTTCAGCAGTGTCGGCGGTGGTTTCATCTGCACCTGCGGGAGCTGCTTCGGTATCGGTCGTGCCGGGCTGCGTGCCTGTTTCCTCCGCTGCCTTTTCGGAGCAGGAAGCGAGGGAGGAAAGCAGCATCAGACCTGCGAGAAGAGCCGCCAGAATGCGTTTCTTTGAAGTCATAATATGCCTCCGGGATAGTTTTTCATGTCATCCGCGCATAATCGTCCGCGGGATGCGTTGATACTTCATTATACCTTGAATTCAATCATTTGTCAAGATTGTTTTGTTAGTTCGGCGTAAACTCCGCGCTCCGCATCCGGACGTTTCGTCGGAATTGTATAAAATATGTCACCGCCGGGCGAAAATGAGAATTGACAAAGCATGTATTATATGATAAAATGTAGACAAGATATCATCTTAAAATGGGGAAAGTGTATCATGAAAACAAAAAATACAAAGCGCATTCTCACGTCCCTGCTGCTTTCCGTTCTCCTCCTTGCCGGATGCGGACAGAAGCCCGCCGAGGTTTCGGAGACTGCCGGCATCGGACGTCCGGTCGCTGAAACCAATGAAGACGGCACGCCTGCCCAGCCCGACGCGGAAACCGACACCTCCGGAAATCCCGTCACGCCCGAGCAGTCCGGTGCATCCGACGGCACGCAGACCTCACAGAACACCGGCGAACGCTTCCAGAACGGGAAATACTGGGATTTCGTGAACGGCAAATACGTTTACAGCATTCCCGCACGCGACGACAGCGGACTTGCGACCCTCTCCGAGCTCAACTCCGTCTGGGGTGTTCCCTTTGAAGACAGCGCCGACTCCGGGGACTGGTACACCGGCAAGCTGACCCGCGACCTCACCACGGGCGAAGTGACCGTTGCGTGGGACAGATGGGACTCCGTGCTTGAGCTTCTCGATCAGTATCACGGCATCTACCGCGGCAACACCGAAGAGAAGGTCTGCTACTTCACCTTCGACTGCGGCTACGAATACGGCACCACGGCAACCATCCTCGATACGCTCCGCTCGAAGCAGGTTCCCGCCCTGTTCTTCCTCACCGGAACGTATGTGGAAAAGGAAACCGAGCTGATCCAGCGGATGCTCGACGAAGGACACATGGTCGGCAATCACTCCGTGAACCACAAGCAGATGGCATCCCTCTCGGCTGAGGAATTCCAGGCGGAACTGACCGGACTTGAGGATCTCTTCTACGCGTCCTTCCCGGATGCACCGCCGATGGTGTACTACCGTCCGCCGTCAGGGGATATGAACCAATGGTCGCTCCGCCTTGCCGACAAGATGGGCTACACGAGCGTTCTCTGGTCCTGCACCTACAAGGATTACGACACCAATAACCAGTGGTCCCACGAAGACGCGCTCAATGCGCTGAAAACCGGACTTCACAACGGCTGTGTCTACCTCCTGCATGCCGAATCCGAAACCAACGCAGCCATCCTCGGCGACCTCATCGACTGGATCCGCGCACAAGGCTACACGATCCTGCCGATCTGCGATATTGAGTTTTAAATAAAACCCGCAGGAGGAGCAAGTCCCTTCCTTGCCGCAATTCGCAAAACTTCATCCTGCATTATATTAATATCTCTCCATCCCAAACAACACGAAAGCCAACAATTATGCATCTGATCGCACTGTCCGGCGGAGTGGATTCCTCTGCCGCGCTCCTTTTATCCAAAGAAAAATACGGTACTTCCCTCCTTGGCGCAACGCTGGCTCTTGCCGCACCGGGTTCTCATGACGCCGACGCGGACGCGAAAAACATCGCCGACGCCGCAGCCGTGTGTGAAACCGCCGGAGTGAATCATACCGCCGTTTACGCCCACGACGAATTCCGCGCCGCCGTCATGGATTATTTCGCGCGGGAATATCTCAGCGGAAGAACGCCGAACCCCTGCGTCGTCTGCAACCGCGAGATCAAGTTCGGTCTCCTTGCCGATTTTGCCGCGCAGAACGGCTGTGACAGGGTCATCACCGGTCACTACGCAAAGCTCGAGAATATGAACGGCTATATCACCATCCGCAAAGCTGCCGATATCACGAAGGATCAGAGCTACGTCCTCGCCATGCTCACACAGGATCAGCTCCGCCGCGCCGAATTCCCTCTCGGAAACTACACCAAGCCCGAGATCCGAGAAATGGCAGGAGCGGCAGGCCTGAAAAACGCGCAGCGCAGGGATTCTCAGGACGTGTGCTTCATCCCCGACGGCGATTACGTCTCCTTCATCACGCGGCACACCGGCGAAATTCCCGTCCCCGGCGATTACGTCGACGAAAACGGCACCGTACTCGGCAAACACAAGGGTCAGTGGTGCTACACGATCGGTCAGCGCAAAGGGCTCGGCATCTCCATGGGACGGCACGTGTTCGTTCTCGCAAAGGATGCCGTCACAAACCGCGTCACCCTCGGCGATGAAGCTCCGCTGTTCCAGAAGACCGTCCGCATCACCGGCGTTCATGCACCGTCCGATCCCGCATGGATTGCAAATGACGTGAAATGCAGAGCCAAGCTCCGGTACGCTCACCGCGAAGCCGACGCCGTTTTCCACCGCACGAGTGAGCATGACGGCGTAATCGAGTTTGCAGAACCCCAGCGCGCACCCTCACCCGGTCAGTTCGCCGTCCTGTACAGCGAAGACTGCGTCATCGGTGCGGGCGTTATCGCGTAATTCCCATGATTCATTTTTCATCATACCGTGAAGAATGAATCATTTTTTTGCCCGAATTCCGTTGTATGTATAAAAGGAAGAAAAAATCATGTCCATCCACATCGTTCACCTCTGCCGTGACTACGCCGTCGTTGTCAAGCCGTACGGGATCCTCAGCGAAGGCACATCCCCCGACGCACTGCCGGTCATTCTCGAAGCCGAACTGAAGCAGGCAGGCACAAACTTCGAAAGCATCCATCCCGTCCACCGCCTCGACCGCACGACTGAGGGTCTGATCCTGCTCGCGCTGAACAAAAAAGCCGCCGCACAACTGTCGCAGATGGTGCAGGAACGTCAGATTCAGAAGCACTATACCGCGTTCCTCACCCGTGACGCCGGTCTTGCAGAATCCGATACCCTCATCGACTACCTCTTCTTCGACAAGCGCGCGGACAAATCCTTCGTCGCATCGAAAACGAAAACCTCCGCCAAACTCGCCCAGCTCACCTATACCCTCACCGAAACCCGGCAGATCGGCGATACCGCGGTCACACGTGCGGAGATTGACATGCTCACCGGGCGTACCCACCAGATCCGCGTCCAGTTCGCCAGCCGGAAATCGCCCCTCATCGGTGACAGAAAATACGGCAGCCGCGTACACTGCAAAGCTCCGGCGCTGTTCTGCACAGGGATCGTGTTCGAATGGAAGGGTGAAATGAAGACGTACAGCATCCCGGCGGAGTTTCCGGTGGTGTGAGAATATGACCGCGCCGCAGGCTGAGTTTACCGAGGAAATCCAGTGTCCCGAAAAATAAGATATGTTCGCATACGCTCAAAGCTGCACATTGTAAAATCCCTCGCCCGCCGGAGGCATTGGGTCCAGGCACTCCTGGTCGCCGAATCGAGAGCCCGGCGATGGAGGGTTCTCGCGCCGCCTGCGTAGGGCATTAAATCCAATTGAAAAGCGGAGCTTTTCTACCTTAATCACTCCCGCCGTCAGCAAGACAAAACTTCTCCACGCCTCACGTTAGTGCAAAACCACCAAAATCCCCCGCAAACCTTCGTGCATTTCTCCAACCTGTCCATTGACTTCACCCACCAAAATGGAGTATAATACCAATCGTGTGCGTATGCCTGCATTCCCGCTGAATGCAAAAATCACCGCACACAGTGAGGTTTTATGAACAAGACAGAGCGCATCCATTCCACCGCAGCCGTACAAACTGAGACCCGGCGCGGCATTTCCGGCAACTCCGTCGTCCTTGACGCAATCACCGGTTTTGTGAAGAAGAATATCGTTCTCACAATCGCCGCCGCTCTCGCCATCGTTACATCCGTCATCGTACCGCCGGATTCCGCATATCTCGGCTACTTTGACTTCCGTACCCTGACCTGCCTCTTCTGTACCCTTGCCGTGATCTGCGCCCTCGGGGAGATCCGTTTCTTCTATGTCTGTGCGGAAAAGATCATAGGCCTCGCAAAGAACCTCCGTCTTGCCGCTATTGCCCTGGTGTACATCACGTTCATCGGTTCCATGCTCATCGCCAATGACATGGCACTGCTTACATTCCTTCCGCTGGGATACATCGTTCTGCACTGCACCGGCAACGAGCGTTATATGGCATATATATTCATCCTCCAGAACATTGCAGCCAACCTCGGCGGCATGCTCACACCCTTCGGAAATCCCCAGAACCTGTACCTGTACTCCTATTTTGCGATCCCGAACGGCGAATTCATGCTCACCATGCTCCCTCCGTTCATTCTGTCCGTGCTCATCATCACCCTGTGCTGCCTTGCACTGCCGGAAAATCCGATCCACTACGCGGGAGAAAAGACCGAAATGCCCGTCGGCAGAATGGCAGCGTACCTCGTTCTGTTTGCAATTTCCATCCTCGTGGTGTTCCGCGGCATCCCCTACTGGCTCGGTCTGATCGTGATTCCCGCCGCACTGATGGTGCTCGAACCCAAGGCGCTGAAGAATGTCGACTACGCACTTCTTCTCACCTTCGTGTGCTTCTTCATCTTCTCCGGCAACATGGCACGGATTCCCGCTGTATCGGGCCTGATGCAGGCACTTCTGGGTCAGTCCGATCACGCAGCCCTCTTCACCTCCGCAATGTCCTGTCAGGTGATTTCCAATGTACCCTCCGCAATTCTTCTCTCCAAGTTCACCGAAAGCTGGAAGCCCCTCCTGTACGGCGTGAACATCGGCGGATGCGGTACTCTGATCTCCTCCCTCGCAAGTCTGATCACCTTCCGTACCTACAACAAGCACAATCCCGGCCATGCTGGAAGCTACATCAAGACGTTCACCGTTATGAACTTCGCCTTCCTCGCCGTTCTGCTGGCACTGTGCATGCTGCTGGTTTGATCCCGCCGATGGGAAATATACTGACATATATCGCATAAACAAAATAGATAACCCCCGGATTTTGTGAGATTCAATCCCACAGATTCCGGGGGTTTTGTGTTGTTATTCCGTCGCCGGAGGTGCGTCCAGTTCGTTTCCGTCGAGATCCCAGTACCGGAAGGTGCCGTCCTCGCAGTCGAAGCCGATCCAGTTGTTTTCCACATCCAGTGAGAATGCACCGCCGTGATGCTCGTACCAGTCGTATTCGTAGACGTATGCGGGAGTTTCGATATTGTTCCATTCCTCACTCCACACAATATCGCCGCCATCGGTCACAAGATCGTAATCAATCTTTGTAATACCATCCGTATTCTCTGCATATCCGCCCTCAATTATCATGATCCGCGAACTCATACCA